>JACSRH010000230.1 GCA_014879855.1 Caldilineaceae bacterium
GTGGCACGGAGAAACCGAGTTTTTCCAAAAAACTCGGTTTCTGACTGCTGGCTTACTTACGCCCACTTGCACTAGGATGATAGGATTGACGGTCAGCGCGTCTGGCATCAATCGATGATCGACGGGTCGGGTGCGCTCCCTGTCATTGTAAAAGAGGCGATCGGCCCAGGCAAACCTTCTTCGCCCGCGTCATGCATCTTACGATTTTGGCGAGCTTAGCCCCGCGTGCGTCGCACTGGTCAGAAGGCATCACACAAAGAAGTATCCGCTGGCCAGTGCGACGCACGCGGGCAATCATAGACGTTGGCCCCGTTCCAACCGGCGTTGGCCCCGTTCCAACCGGCGTTGGCCCCGTTCCAACCGGCGTTTGCGCCGTTCTGACAGCCTTTTAATTCGTTCCAACCGGCGTTTGCGCCGTTCCGGCAGATGTTTGCGCCGTTCCCGCAGGCGTTTGCTCCGCTCCAGCAAGCTTTTGCGTCGTTTCAGCAGGTGTTTGCGTCGTTTCGACAGACATTTGCTCCGCTTCAACAGACGTTTGCTCCGCTCCAGCGAGCATTTGCTCTGTTCCCACAGGTGTTTGCTTCATGCCAGCACGCGTTTGCGCCGTTCCGACAGCCGTTTAGTTCGTTGCAGCAGGTGTTTGCTCTGTTCCGGCACGCGTTTGCGCCATTTCGACAGCCGCGCTGGTCTGGACGCGCCTGGTTTTGGCTGGCGACGCATCATTTGTCGTATCGGGTTTTGGCTGCTTGTCGGACTGACATAACGTGAAAGTTTTGTATGATCAAGCCCTCATGATGTTTCCGTCTGAGGTGTTCCTTGTCACGTGCGGGTGATTGTCAAGGAACCTGACCCGGCCAATGAACTGCCTCCTCCGGCGCACCATGAAGCAATCTTCGTATGGGCCATCATTTGGGAAAGGAGTTGACGATGTTGGCCGAACCTGATTTCACTTTGCAACTTGTCACAAATGGGGTGGCGCGGCCAGCCGCAGCCGCGGCTGACCCGGCCGCCGATGCGACAACGGACGACGGCGCGGGTGCGACCGGCGAGGCGCCTGACCGCCATCGCCAGTCGCAACAACAGTTGGCGCATCTGGATGAAATGGAGGCGCTCTTGGAAGATTTGGGAGGCGCGGACGAGCCTCGCCGCCTGATCATGCTGGAAAACAAGCTGACGCCGGCGCTCCTGGCCGAAGACGCCGCGCTGCTGGCAAGGGCGCGCGAAACAATTTCTGAACGGCGGTTGGCGACTGCGGCGGAGAAAGCCGCGGTCGACCGGCAGACAGCCGCCTTTTATCAGGTGCGTTCGGCGGTCGGTGCGTTTCGTCAGGTGGCCCGCACCGTCATTCTGGATGAGGCCGGCCGCATTGCGCTAGGGCTGGATGAGCGCTCCTCTCACAAAATGACGGCTTTTGCCAAGGCGGCTGCGGATAGCCTGGCGGTCGCGCAGCAGGAACCCTATGCCTCTGCACTGGCCCTTGTCGGCTATGACGAAGAACGCATGGCGGGCATCATGACGCTGATCGCCACCTTCAATCAGCAGGCCGCGCAGCGCCGCGCTGCCCAGAAGGCGGCCAAGCGCGCGACAGAGGTGCGCGATGCTGCGGTGCGCGCGGTCTGTGTGGCGCTGCATCAACTCAAGGTTGAAGTAGGCGCGCTGGCCCGCCGCTACCCACAGTTCCGCACGCTGGCGGGAGCCAGTCCCCGCGGATCGTAGATCAACTGCCGGTTGATGAGGCGCAGAGAAAGCGCGGTTTTCCACCCTGCGCGTGCGTCGCCCTGGTCAGAAGGGATCGCACAAAGAACTAGCCGCTGACCAGGGCGACGCACGCTTCCAACAACTTTGGTGCACCCAATAAAAAGGGCGGTTCGGGATGATTTTACCCCGAACCGCCCTTTATTTTTAGAGAGACACGCGCACTCGTTCATGCCGGTGCAGACAGCCGCCGGGCAAGCAACGCTTGAGGTCGTCTACAGTCCGGCCATCAACGTAGCAAGCGCCTCCCGGCTCGGCCGCGTTCGGGACTCGTCGAGGCGCGCAAGCGGCGTGTCCGTCATCTGCAGAATATCCAAGAAACTTGGCGTTTCTGGCTCAATATAGAAGATGCCGGTGATCAGCTTCTGCTGCTTGCGTGCATCTTCCAGTGTGCGATAGGCCAGATGCTTGTCGGTCGGGTCGTAGGCCGCGTCGAGCTTTTTCAGCACGAGCCAGGAGCCGTCGTGCAACTGCACCTCGGTCTCGTCGTCGTAATCTTCGATCTCGATTTGCTCATAGGAAGGCACAAAGCTTAGATCGTGCAGCGGCGTCTCATGCTCCTTGCCAAAGGCATAGCTCTTGGTCGACTCGTCGTGGTTGTTGAAAGTGACGCAGGGGCTGATCACATCGAGCACAGCCAGGCCCCTGTGGGCAATCGCCGCCTTGAGCAGCACCTCAAGCTGTTTGGCGTCGCCCGCAAAGCTGCGCGCGACAAAGGTGGCATTGGCCGCCAGCGCCTCGATGCAGATGTCGAGCGGCATATAGGGGTTGGTGCCCGCATACTTGAGCGTCTGCCCCTGGTCCGCGGTGGCGCTGAACTGACCCTTTGTCAGCCCATAGACGCCGTTGTTTTCCACAATATAAACCATGGGCACGTTGCGGCGCACCAGGTGCTTGAACTGGCCGATGCCGATCGAGGCCGTGTCGCCGTCGCCGCTGACGCCAATGCCGATCAACCTTTGGTTGGCAACCAGCGCGCCGGTCGCCACCGACGGCATACGTCCGTGCAGCGAATTGAAGCCGTGGCTCATGCCGAGGAAGTAGGCCGGCGTCTTGCTGCTGCAGCCGATGCCGCTGAACTTGACGACCTCATGTTGTTTGAGGCCCATTTCCCAGGCCGCGTTGATGATGCGCGCGCTGATGCTGTCGTGGCCACAGCCATTGCAAAGCGTAGAGTCGCCGCCCTTGTACTCTGTCTTCTCCAGACCGATGAGGTTAAGTTTGGGCGCCCGCGCAGCCGGTGTGCGTGTAGGTGTTGCAGTCATGATCGGATTCCTTCTCTATTTCGTGACCTGTTCTGTAATCCAGCGCGCCGAAAGGGGCATGCCATCGCACTTAGCAACGGAAACCAGCTTGTATCCCAGGTCATGGAGATCGACCAGCAGGATTTCGCACAATTGGCCGTCGCGGTTGTTTTCAATCACATAAATCTTATCGTACTTCTCGACAAAGGTGCGCACGTCGCCGTTGATCGGCAAAGCACGGACGCGCAAATAGCTGGTTTCGATGCCTTCGTCGCGCAGCCGCGCGCGCGCCTCGATGATCGCCGGGTGATTGCTTCCCATGCTGATGATGCCGATCCTGGCGCCGTCCACTTCATCCACAACGGGTGCGGGCACGAGCGTGCGCGCGGTCTCGAATTTGTGGGCAAGGCGCTGCATGTTGCTTTCCCAGACGTCTGGCCGCTCGCTGTACGTGGCGTACTCGGTGTGCCCGGTGCCGCGCGTAAAATAGGCCGCGGCTGGGTTGTCTGTGCCTGGCAGCGTGCGATAGGGAATGCCGTCGCCATCCACATCCAGATAGCGCCCCCACCGCTGGCCTCCATGCGCGTCCTTGAACTTTGTCAGCGCTTCTGCATCGAGCACCTTGCCGCGATCCAGCGGTTTTTCCGGGTACTCGAACTCCTTCGTGATCCACAAGTTCATGCCGATGTCGAGGTCGCTGAGCACAAAGACCGGAGTTTGCAGCCGCTCGGCCAGGTCAAACGCCGCACCTGCCATCTCGAAACATTCAGTCGGGTCCGCGGGCAAAAGCACTGGATGGCGGCCATCGCCGTGGCCCAGGAAATAGGAGGCGAGAATGTCGCCCTGACTGGTGCGCGTGGGCAGCCCTGTGCTTGGCCCCATGCGCTGGATATTCCAGATCACGGCCGGAATTTCGGCAAAGTAGCCGTAGCCGACATATTCCGCCATCAGGCTGATGCCCGGCCCGCTGGTCGCGGTCATCGCACGCGCGCCGGCCCAGCCCGCGCCCAACACCATGCCGATCGCGGCCAGCTCATCCTCGGCCTGAATAATGGCGTAGGTTGCCTGCTTGGTTTCCGGGTCGCGTCGCACTTGCGCGGCATAGGAAATCATCCCCTCCGCCATGCTGGACGACGGCGTAATTGGATACCAGGCCGCAAAGGTGAAGCCGCTGAAGACTGCACCCAGCGCGCCCGCGGTGTTGCCATCCACGAGCAGCGTGCCCTCGTTGAAGCCGGTCATACGGCCGACGCGATAGGGCTGGTCGTTGGTGAGGTTTTCCTGCGCCCAGTCATACGCCGCGGTCACGATGCCCCAGTTCATCTCGATCGGCTTGGTCTTGCCGCCAAAGTTCCAGATAAGCGCCTGCTTGATCTCATCCATCTCAATTTCAAGAAGATGGGCCACGACCCCCACATAGACCATATTGGCGATATAACGCTGCAAGTTGTAGGGTACATTGGCCGCCTTGACCAGATTCTTGACCGGCATAGGAAAGTAGTGGACATCCTTGCGGTGGTTGGCGATGGGCAGCGCGTCGTCGTAGAGAATGATGCCGCCCGATTCCACACTCTCCATATCCTCGGCCACCGTGGCGCCGTTCATGCAGATCATGACCTCGATGCGCTCGCGGCGCGCAAGAAAGCCATCCTTGCTGAGGCGGATGTTGAACCACGTCGGCAGCCCTTGAATGTTGCTTGGAAAGAGATTCTTGCCTGTAACCGGAATGCCCATTTTGTACAACGAGCGAATCAGCATGTTGTTGCTGGTCTGGCTGCCGGAGCCATTGGCCGTTGCAACATTGATGTTGAAGTCATTGACGACCAATTGATTGACTTGTTCGGTTTGGGGCTCTTGCACTATCACACTCATTCTTTTTCCTCCCCGATGAAGCGATTCGGATAAACTCTACTCGGAATTTGACTCTGTTTTATTGAGAAAACGGTGTTGAAATCACGCCGCTCTGCTCACACGCTCAAGTTCGCTGGCGCCGCCACCCCGTTGGTGTGCACAGGCATTTCAATCGAGGCCCCGCGCGCGCTTAGCAGCCGCATGTGTTCGATGAGCAACTGCTTTCCCTCAGCAGGTCTCCCCTGACAGATAGCCTCTACGATTTGCTCGTGATAGCGCCAGACTTCCTGCAAGTACCCATAGTCGGCATAGGTGTTCAGCTCCACCGCCTCGTACGCATCCCAGTACGCTTCGAGCAGCCCCACCACAAAAGGGTTGTCCAGCCGTCGATAGATTGTCAGATGCAACTCACGGTGCTCCTGATAGGGAATTTGGATGCGCGGCTCGCTCAATCTTTGCCAGGCCGCGGCCACCAATGCACGCAGCGTCGCAAAATCCTCCTCCGTGAGCAGGGCCACTGCTTCATCCCAGTAAGCGTTCTCCAGATGAGCGCGCAGCCCGCTGAACGCGTCAAAATGCGACGGATCGATCGCGAGTGCAGTCAGCAGACTCAGCCGCACTGCGGGAAGAAAGCTATATTCGGTGCGGCTGATGCCGCGGCGCGGGCTGGCTTCCACCAGCCCCAACATGCGCGCCACCTCGAACTGCTCGCGCAACTTGCCCATGCTCATCTCCGTCTCCGCGCTGATCTCGGCCAACGATGGCAAGCGTTCACCGGCCGCATGGCCGCTGGCAAGAAGATAGCGTAAGAACTCAGAATCGATTTTGGACAAGATCATAATATAATCTGATTATTACTATTATTCTGATTGTAAGGGGATTCTAGCATAGGCGCGCGGGAAAGTCAATTAAAGCGAGGTGAAAATGATATGAAAATCAGGGGATTTGCAGGAGATGACGCCGCATTGGTTAGCGTTCCAGGGTTGCCGCGGCCAGCACTTCCGCCTCGCGCGTCGTCAGCACCTGGCCCGCATATCTCGCCAGCGCCACAAATAGCACCGCGGCATAGATTAGCCCGATCAGCGTGCCCAGCGTGGTGAGCAGGGGCAGCTTCCACCACACGCCGAGCGCCATGGGCAAAACCGTGGGCGCCGCGGCGACAGCCATCACAGGCGGCGCAAACACCACCTGCACGACCCCGGTCGCACAGCCGCCGCCGGAGCGCTGGCGCGTCGTGCGATTTTCGTCAAAGGGAAAAGGATAATAGACCGACGCCACCATGTTGACGGCAATGACGGCCAACGCCGTGCCCGCCCCTGCCAGCAGGCCGAACAGAATGAGCGAACTGCCGGCAATGACAGTGAGCACCGCCGCGTAGATCGCCGTGGGCACAAACGCCATCAGGCTGTAGGCAAGTCCTTTGCCAAGCAAAAGCTGCCAGCGCGGCGCGGGCGTCAACAACAGCATCGTCAACCCGCGGCTTTCCATCCCCAGCATATTGGTGCTCAGGCCCCACGCGGCAAAGAGCATGATGGCGGGCAGTCCCAGCGCGGTCCATTCTGGCAAACGGCTGAGCGCGTCCATTTCACCGAAAAAGACCGCAATGATCAGCACAAAGGGCGCCAGCACGCTTTGCAGCAGCGCAATGCGTCGCTGTGGCACGCGCCAGATCGCTTTGAGTTCCTTGGCCAGCATCGCCCGCGCAGGAGTGGGCAGCCAGGCGAAGCCAAGCGCCGCAATGGCATCGCCCGTGCTGGTGCGTTTTTGCTGCACTTTTCTGGGGGCCAGCGCCGGTGCGCTCCACGCCGCGGCGCCGGTCGTCATGCGCACGAGCACTTTCCACCACGCCCACAGCAGCACCGCCAGCCACGCGGTTGCATAGCCAAGCCAGAGCAGCGCGCCGCTCCAGTCGCCAGCAGACGCAGACGCCACCGCCTGGGCGCACGCGCCCGGCGGCAGCCAGCGCAGGAAATTCAATGGCTCGATTTGACTCAGCTCCGCCGCGCCGGCCGCGCGCGCCCAGGCTTCGACGCCGCGATTGATAAAGTAGCAGGAGGAGCCAAGCAACGAAAAGACAACGATCGAGAGATCGCGGAAGCGACGGCTACGCAGCAGCCCCATGCTGGCGGTCAACACCAACTGGCCCGCGGCTATCATCAGCAGGTAGGCAATGACGATGGCGGGCAGTAGGACGATCAACAGCAGCGGCTGATCCAGCCAGCCGACCAGCATGGCCAGGAAGAAGGGGAGCGTCACATAGCTGGGACCGTCGAAAAGCGTGCCGAGCAGCGTGCTCGCCACCCAGTCGCGCGTACGCAGCGGATAAACCAGCAGCCGCGATAGGTCCAATCCCTCGTTGGTGCGAAAAGCCAGCAGCGGCAGTACGATCCAGATCAGCCACAGCGCGCTCAGCACGATGCCCATCGCCTGCACCGGCCACGGGTCGGGCGCGGCAACGTAGACAAAACCGGACGCTGTCGCCACCAGCAGCACGAGCGGCCCAAAGATGGCGAGAAAGACCATAAAGCCCACCATCCGCCCTGGCTCGCGCTCAAATTGGCGCCGCAGCAAAAGCAGGCGCAGGCGTAGCAGCGCCTGTTGCTTCGCTGCGTCCAACTTGAACATTGCAAAGACGCGCTCGGCTACTCCAGCCATGACAGGCGCGGTCCGCCCTCCTCCAGCAGCCCTTCTTCGGTCGCCCCCACCGTGCGCAGGAAAATTTCTTCAAGCGTGCCGTGCTCGCCTGTCTGCGCCAGCGTACGCAACTCGGCCATGGTGCCCTGCGCCACGAGCCTCCCCTGTGTGATGACGCCGATGCGCGTGCAGAGCCGTTCGACCACTTCGAGAATGTGGGAGGAAAAGAAGATTGTCGCGCCGCGTGCGCGCAGCCGCTGCAACACATTGCGGATGGCGCGCCCGGAAATGGCGTCAACCCCTTCAAAGGGTTCATCGAGGAAGAGCACGCGCGGGGCGTGGATGATGGCCGCGGCCAGCGCCGTCTTCTTGCGCATCCCCTGCGAGTAATCGACGATCAACTTGTCGGCGTCGGCGTTGAGATCCATCAGCTCAAGCAACTCGTCGGTGCGCTGCGCGGCATCCTCGGTGGAGAGACCATACATGACGCCGACAAAGCGCACGAACTCGCGCGCGGTCAGGCGCTCATAGAGCGCCAACCCTTCGGGCAGCACGCCGATCAGTTGCTTGGCTTGCAGCGGCTGCTGCCACATGTCGATGCCGGCGATGCGCGCCTGTCCAGAGGTCGGACGCAACAGCCCGACGAGCATTTTGATCGTGGTCGATTTGCCCGCGCCATTGGGGCCTAAAAAGCCGTAAAACTCCCCTTCATCTACGGCGAGGTCAAGATGATCGACGGCGATTTTGGGGCCAAAGGTGCGGGTGAGTTGAATCGCTTCGACAGCAGGCATAGTGCTCATTTACTGCTTGGAAAAACCGAGTTTCTTTTCTGGCATGACCAGCGTGAAGCAAGCAATCAGAAACTCGGTTTTTATCGGCTATCAAGGGTAACTGGGAGGACAGTCAGCCGGCGTTCTGCGTCAGGGCAGTGCGATATTGCAATGCTTCCTTAAAAGTGACCAGCCGCTGCTTTTTCTCATCCCACAGCGCCAACGAGGTCGTTTTGAAGCTGCTCCACAGCGTCAACTGCACGACGCGCTGCATGATGGGGTTTTCCGCGTGACAGCGTTCCAGGTTGTAATTGGGAATACGGGGGCTGAGGTGATGGATATGATGGAAACCGATGTTGCCGGTGAACCACTGCAGCACCTTGGGCAGCCGGTAGTAAGAGCTGCCGTGCATGGCGGCGAGCGTATAATCCCACTCTGGCGTGTGTTCCCAGTAAGTGCGCTCAAACTGATGCTGGACGTAAAAGAGCCAGGTGCCGACCGCAGCCGCAATCAGAAAAGTTGGCAGGAAGATCACCAGCACCGCGCCGACGCCCACCCACACCATGAACAGGGTGAACAGCCCTAGCAGCGCCAGGTTGGTGTACAGCACCGATTCCCGCTCGCCGTTGCGCCACTCCTTCTTCACCTCGATGGGAAACCGCTCCAGGATCAGGAAATTGACGCCAGGCGCGACCCCGAAGAGAAAAAGCGGATGTCGGAAAACGCGATAGGCGACTTTTTTCCACCAGGGCGCGGCCAGATATTCATCGACGGTCATTGTCCATACATCGCCGATGCCACGTTCTTCCAATTCCGCGTGATGGGCGTGGTGGATGGCATGGGATTTGCGCCAATATTTATACGGCGTGAGGGTGAACAGGCTGCACACGACGCCGGTCGAGTCGTTGGCCCTGCGCGACTTGAAGAACGAGCCATGCCCACAGTCGTGCTGAATAATAAAGATGCGCACAGCAAATCCAGCTGCCGGGATGGCAAGCAGCAGCGTCAGCCAGTAGCCGATATTCAGGCTGAAATACATCAACACCCAGCATAGAAACAACCCGCCGAACGAGTTGATCAGTTGCCAGATGCTCTTGCGTGCGTCCGGTCGTTGATATTTGGCGACAACTTGGCGCCAGCCTTCGTAAATCGCTGCGTCCTGTGCGGGTTGGTTAGGCAGATCCATTTCTTGTGGTTTCCTTTCGCATCGCGAAAATAACGAGTCAGCTAAAGGGGGCAATTACAGTAAGAAACGTCAACAAAGCCGCGCTGTCGTTCGTTACGCCATGCGGTGCGCCGGCCGGCGCCAAAATCAGATCGCCTGCCGCGCAGTTCTGCGTCGTGTCGTCGACAGTGAAACGACCCGCGCCTTCCACTACGTAATAGAACTTGTCCTGATTGCTGTGTTCGTGGATGGATTGCGCCTGGCCCGGCCGCAATACGTTCAACCCGACCAGCAACCGGTCGCTCTGAAAAAAGGTGTGTTTGAGAGACTTCTCTCCAGGCTCACGGATAAAATCAGCAACGGTCAAAAAGTTGTCGCTCATAAGCTTGTTTCGACATATCTCCAATCTTACTGATGGCTAGATAATAAATTGATGCTGGTCTGCAACCTTCCTGGAAGCTCCAAAGCTTCCGGGAAGATGTTCCGCAAAAATACTTAACCTAGCGGTCAGTAACAGTAGATCGGGCTATCAGCCCGACGCCGCTCATTGGTGCAAATATGCTGCCGGGCTGACAGCCTGGCCTACGTCTGCTACGCCTGCTCCAGATAGGCGGCGGCGGTTGCCGCCAGCAGCGCCGCGCCGGTGGCGAGCATACGCTCGTCAAAGTCAAAAGTAGGGCTGTGGTGTGGACTATTGAGCGGGCCCGCGGGGTCGTTGGCGCCGATCAGAACAAAGCAACCTGGCGCACGCACCAGGAATTCCGACATATCCTCCCCCACCATCATCGGTGTTATCGTGGCAACCTGGTCGCTTCCAAGCAGCTCGGTGGCGACGGCGCGCATCAGGCTCGCGCCCGCCTCGGCGTTGATCGTCGGCAGCACGCCTGCGGTGAACGTCAACTCGCATGTGGCGCGGTGTGCAGCGCAGATGCCTTCCGCCACTTCGCGCATCCGCCGCACGAGCAGATCGCGCGTCGTCAGATCGAAGGAGCGAATCGAGCAGCCCAGCTCCGCGCGGCCGGCAATGACGTTGCTGGCCGCGCCGGCGTGAAAGCTCCCCACGGTGATCACCGCGGGATTGGTCGGGTCGACTGTGCGGGAAACGATCGTCTGCCAGGCCAGCACGATCTCGCTGGCGATGACAATGGCGTCGATGGTCTCGTGAGGCATGGCGCCGTGTCCCCCCACCCCTGTGACGACCAGATCCACCTTGTCGGCGCCGGCCATCAGCGGGCCGGACTGCACCACAACTTGATGCAGCGGCAAACGGCTCCATAAATGCAACCCAAATGCCGCTTGCGGCGTTGGCGTTGCGAGCGCGCCGTCCGCGATCATGGCCTGCGCGCCGCCCAGCCCTTCTTCCGCCGGCTGAAAGACAAGCTTGACGCGTCCAGCAAGCTCGTGCCGATGGCGGGCCAGCATCTGCGCCACCCCCATGCCGATCGCGGTGTGACCGTCGTGCCCGCACGCGTGCATGACGCCCGGCGTCTGTGAGCGATAGGGGACATCGTTCTGCTCCTGAATAGGCAGCGCGTCCATGTCAAAGCGCACCAGCACCGTGGCCGCGGCCGCGTGCAGCGCGTCCGGCTCCACCAGCGCCACCACGCCCGTTTTACCGACGCCGGTGGTGGTCTCCAACCCGAGCGTGCGCAGGTGGTCGGCGACGATGCCCGCGGTGCGCACTTCTGCAAAGCCCAGTTCGGGATGCGCATGAAAGTCACGACGCCAGGCGACAAGTTGCGGCTGTAGCTCCTGGGCCTCCGCTTTGAATCGGTCGAGCAGTGACATAGATTTCATCGTTCGAGAGACAATTCTGGCTTACTTTGCGTAAGCGCAAGCTCATCGTAGATGTGATGCACCTCTTCGCCGTGGAAACGCGCGGTCAAATTCGTGGGTGGAAGCTTTTCCTCGTAAAAGAACTTCGGCAGTTCGTCATCAGCGGCGGTAAAGCCGGCTTGACGGTTGAATTCGCGCTCGTAATAAAGCGTCATGCGGCCAAGCTCCTCGAAGAACGCCGGCGTAAGGTCCGTGGCATGAGCCGCATTGATCGCATCAGTCAGGAATTCGAGATTGGTGTTGGTCACGGTTTGCCCAAACATACACAGGCCCAGCGAGTCGTTGGCCGCCACCTTGATCTGTTGTTTCAGGCTGAGATCCATCAGCGTTTCCAAATCCATCTCGCGCGTCTTGAGGCGCGGCAGATTGCCAGCCGTATGATCCGCCCCTTGCGCCGTCACCATCATCGTGACGCCTGTGGCTTCGACCACGCGCGGGTCGTAGGCGCTGATGGCCTGCTTTTTGATGACAGGCACGCGCTCCACCTTGTAGTGGGCGCCGACGCGCGCCGTGCCTTGCGCCCACAAACGTCCGTGTTCTGTGCCGCGCGCAATTTCGGCGAGCGCTTCGATCATCCACTGCACATCGCCAAATTCAGCCAGCCCCGCATCCATCAGCACGCCCAGGGTGGCGCCCGTTTCAATCGAATCGACGCCCAGGTCGTTGGCGATATAGTTGAGTTGCGCCAGATCGTCAGGGTCGGTAATGCCGCAGTTTGTGCCGAGCAGACCGAGCGTCTCGTATTCAACTGGCGAGACCACCTCCTTGCCCTTGGCATCAAAATAGACGTTGCTGCACTGGATCGCACAGCCTGGCATACACGGGTGCGTTTGATCGCCTCCGCGCGCCGTATTAAGCTCGCCGATATAGTCGCCGCCCATTTTGAAGGTTTCCCCGGCGGAGACGTCAGCGACCTGGCCGCCTGTGAAGTTGCGCACTGGCAGACCGCCGATATAGTTCTGGTAGTCGGCCATGCCCATTGTGCCCACTTTGTTGTAAAAGTTCATGACGACGGAATCTTCGCGCAGGAGCTTCGCATACTCCTTGATGCTGGCGGTGACCTTCTTCGGGTCACCAAAGGGCGGCGCCTTGTCGAGATCGACGACAATGGCCTTGACGCGCTTGCTGCCCATCACGGCGCCGACGCCGCCGCGCGCGGCTAGCCGCGACGGCCGCAGATCCTTGTCGCTAAAGGCGATGCCCGCGAGCAAGCCCTGATACTCACCGACCGGCCCGCAAAGGGCAATCGCCACCTTGCGGCTGTAGCGATCATAAAGCATCTCCGCGGCGGCAAAATTGCCCTTGCCGAGATAGGCGGAAGCGTCGTCAAAGTCGATGCCGCCATCCTTGCGTAAGTGGATCACCACCCAGTCGGGCGCGGCGCCAAAGAGCGTGAAGCCGGCGACACGCAGTTGCCCCAGCCCATAGCTGAACGTGCCGCCGCCATTGGCCTCCTTGATGCCGCCAGTGAGTGGACTTTTGCAGCCCACGCTGGTGCGGTTGGCGTTTGAAAAGGTGGTCCCCGCAAAGGGGCCGGCCGAGAAGATCAGCGGGTTCTCTGGCGACAACGGATCGACGCCGGCCAATCCGCGTTCGACGAGCGTTTTCGCAATCAGATAACGCCCCGCGAGGACGACATCTTTACCAGAGAGAGGACGCGCGTTAACTGAGTGGGTGGCGAGGTCAATCTCATAATACGTTCGCATAGCAGGCGCTCCAGGTTCTTGTGGCCAACCGGTCACAGATGACCAGACTATACCACTTTTGTTGCAACTAAGCGGTCACAAAGCTTACCATGTGTTGTGCGCTTGACCAACTTGTTGAAATGAAATAGGCGGACTTCAGCATGGCTCGTTCGCTTTTGGAAGTTGCAGCACGTGGCGGCTCTGGGGGGTGCTCGCGCGTTTGCGCTGGATTTCCTGTAGCAACTGGCGCACCCGGCGTCCATTGTCCGGCAGCGAATTCCGCATTGACCAGGCTTTTTGTAATAACGGTTCGGCTTCGTCGAACTCCTCTTTTTGCATCAACAGCGCGCCTAAATTTGCCAGAGCGATCACCGCAAATGGGTTTTCATGCAACTGCTGGCGTAGACGCTTTTCCTGCACGGAGGATTTTGAGGCGCCGCGCAGCTTGACGCCGATGTCGAAAATGATCGACGGCAATAACTCCGGGCGATAGTAGTCGGCGCGATGGCGCACTACACAGCGTGTGCGCGGCACGATCATGTCCACGACGCGCAAAATCCGAAAGGTGAGGACGGCGCGCTCACACGTCGTATCAAGGTCGAAATGAATCTGCTCTCCGGCATCGATCATGGCATTGAGTGGCTCTTCAACGCCGTCCACGGTTATACTTTTCAGCAACACCATCTGAATGCTCTGGTTGGCGACGGTCAGTTGCTTGTCAGCCAGCGTGGCCTTGATCTGCTCGGCGACGGCCGCTGCCTGGCGTTCGACTGCCAGCGTCTGCTTCCGGGGAACCTGCAGGTCGAGAATCTCGAAAAAGTCGGGTGAGTATTGTTTGAAAATGCCGACATGCTCGTGCACTTCGTCATCTTCCATGATCTCGAAGACCATTTTTTGACCGATGAAGCGCTCCAACAGCGGGTCGTAGCCACTGCCGACATTGCCGATAAAGGCGGCGCCCAGCTCGCGCAGCCGCTCCTCGCTCTCCTCGGTGATGTACCGTCCCGCTGGCTTGCGCAGCCCGCCGATGATCAGCCCGACCACCTCACTCAACGACTCGGAGGCCATAGAAATGAAGTTGCGAACATGGCGCAGGGCGCGGCGCAAGAAGCGCGGGTGCAGCGAACGCGCCAGGTCTTTGCGACGCCGCGCTTGATTCTCCACGTCAAGTTCGTCGATGTAACGGTAAAGCGCGTGGATCTGGCCGAATTCGTGGGTGTACATAATATAGCTGGATTCGACATGATTCTCATCCTCCACAGAATCTGTATAATGCAGCTCAAGACCAGTTGAAGCCAGTTCCATTCTTCCCCAAATTACCTTGTCCCCGGCGCATTCCACCGTGACGACATAGTCGGTGAAGGACTTGAGACAAGGATCGCGGCGCCGGGCGCGCACATACGCGCCCAGCAAAGTGGCAAAAAAGACCAGACCAATTGTCGCCAGCAAGGTGACATCAAAGACTTGAGAGAACCAAAAAAACATGGAGTGCACGACCTCGACTTTGTGTAGGGGGTGGATTGAGATAGCTCGATGATCCTGAGATTTACCAATAATGCGCATTGTATGCACGCGGCATGACCTGCGCAACCACTGAATTCTGCGAGAAGTTGCTATCCCTGGGACAAACTGCTGGCCGAATATCTATAGCAGATGGCCCATACAAGACACGCAATCGTGGCCTTGCTGTCTAAGCAATCGGCGCGATAATGGGATGGATCACAAAATTCATCAACAAGGCGGGGTTTGTAATGAAACATGTCGAAGGTGAAGTTCCGTTTGGCGACTACCTTCTGTGGCTGCTGGAAAACAGTCAATTGCGCGCCGCCTCTGCCATTGCGCTGCTCCCCCATCAATTCGACCAGCGTTATCTGGCCTGGGAAACCGTGCGGCTGGCGCGCAACCCGTTTTTCGAGAACGGGACGGGGTTTGAAGGGTACTGGGTGGGGCAGAGTGCGTCAGCGGAGGAGACACTCCAGCGCCTTCTCGACATTGGTCGGGACGCGCTCGAAAGCCAGGCGCGCCTCTATCGCTACCAGTACCGCTTTCGCCAGCAACTGATGAAGACATTGCACGGCGAAAGTGCAGACCCGGCTACCCTGGCCGAATGGTCGAACACCCTGGGTGCAATTTTGGGGCGACTGCGTTGTAATATTTATCGCAACCCACTTGCGGATTCATTCCGGCGTGAAACCTATCGCCAGGTGGAAGGGCTGCCGCCTATCCGCTATCACGAGGTGGGCGAGGATTTGCAGCAAGTATATGAGATTCGCGATGCCGACCATCCTCCACAACCGCGGCTGGTGGTCGACCCCAATCACCTGCGCACCACCGACCAGGAAGCGTGGCAGGTCGCGGCGGCGTTAGGCAAGTTTGGCCATCCTCTGGTGCGGGAAGTGCTGTTGACAAAAGCGCGCTTGTGACCCAGTCCCCTTCACACTTCATGCTTCACGCTTCACGCTTCACGCTTCACTTATCGCTCATCCAACGCCAGATCGAGCAACTCGTTGGTTGTGCGAACACGCTCGTAATCGCGTCGCGCCCTGACCAGCACGTCGCCCAGGGCATCGATGCGTTGACGCAGGTCATCCTCGCTCATCGCTGATTCCCACGCCTCGCGCAGCAAATCCTCGAAAGATTTGGCGCCCTCCACATTGCCCAGGATCATGTCCAGCTCGCCGATCACCAGTTCAAACATACGAATCTTGCGCGCCAGCAGGTCGAGCACATGCGCCTCGATCGTCTCGTTGCAACTCAGGTTGAAGATGGCGACATCGTGCGCCTGTCCCAGCCGGTGCAGCCGGCCGATGCGCTGCTCGACGCGCATGGGGTTCCACGGCAGGTCGTAGTTGATCAACTGATGGCAGAACTGGAGGTTGCGTCCCTCGGCGCCACTCTCCGTGCTGACCAGCACGCGCGCACCGCCTGCTTGTTCAGGCGTGCGAAAGAGTGCAATCGCCGCCTCCTTTTGTTGGATGTCCAATCCGCCGTGAAAGCCGGTTGCCTTGATCTGGCGGCGCGCCAGTTCGGCCAGGAGGCTCTCCTGCGTCTGGCGATATTCGGTGAAGATCAAAAACTTGCCTGGGAAGCGCTCCAGGATCTCGCAGACTGCGCCTAATTTACGGCTCTGAGGGATGGCTTCGGCCAGCTCGATAAAGCGCTGTAACTCTGCTCGCACACCTTCGCTGTGCCCCGTGTCCGCCAGCATCTTGCGGAGCGTGCCCGCGAGCGCCTGCGGACTGCTGCTCAGCTCCTTTTGGAGCGTCAACAGTGTCAAACGCAAGTGTTTAGTGCTGTCCGCATCGTTGAAGCGGCGGCGAATATACTCAGTGACCTGGCGGTAGAGCGTCCACTCCGGTTCGCTCAATTCCAGGTGATAAATGGCTGCCTGGCGCCGCGGGAATTGCACGTTGACCTTGCTGCGCCGGTTGCGGATCATCACGTCGTTGAGCAGCCTGCGCAGCGAAGAGGCGTTGCGCGGCTGGCGCGAGTCGTAGCTGTCGAGGAAGTGACGGCGGAAGGCGAGCACGGTGCCAAGTTGCCCTGGCGCCAGAATCGTGATCAGGCTGTACAGTTCCATCAAGTCGTTCTGCACGGGCGTGGCAGTCAGCATCAGGACATAACGTTTCCGGAGCTGATTGACGAACTTCCACGCCAACGTGCTGCGGTTCTTGAGCTTGTGCGCCTCGTCCACGATCAGCAGGTCATACTCGCGCGCCAGGATCGCCTCGCGATGATGGGTGAGCTTGGCGCGATCCAGGCTGGCGATCCAGCGGCCACTTTCCGCGGCCTGCACCGCACGCCACGCGCCCGGCGTCTCCATCACAGTGAAATCTTCGTGAAACTTGTTGTGCAGCTCCTCGCGCCACTGTTCGGTCAGCGAAGCTGGCGTCAATACCAGCACCGTGCGCACCAGGCCGCGGTGAATCAACTCCTTCATGATGATGCCGGCCTCGATGGTCTTGCCCAGCCCGACCTCGTCGGCCAGGAGCGCGCGGCCACGCATCTCCCGCAGCGCGCGCAGCGCGGCCTCCAACTGATGTTCGTAATGCTCGACCGCCACCTCGTCGAGACAGATCAACCGGTCGAAGCCGCGACTCAGCCGCAACGCTTCTGCTTGCAGGCGGAGCTGGTAGATCGGCAGCGGCTCCGGCGGTCGCGTGCGACCGTGGGCGCGGAAAAAGTTCTCCAAATTCTGATTGGATTCGATCACGCGCGGGGGCAGCGTGATGCCTAGCTGTCCGATCCGCTCGGCCATGGAGTGGTCGATGTTGTAGCGATAGCTACAGCGGAAACACTGGAGCGCGGTCTCCTCATCCAGCCAGCCACATTGAGGACAGCGTTTGCCGACAACAGCCTCAGCGGGTTTCGTCTTCTTTTTCGCCGGCTCAGTTTGTTGTTCCGGGATCTCTAACCACTCGAAGCGCTCATAGCTCATGGCGCCAGATCGTAGCGCCCTTTATGCGGATTGGCAAATGAGTGGCGTTTTCGCACCTCACCAGACCCCAATTCTGATGACTTAAAAGTCAGGAGATAACTCACTTTGATGACAAATGTCCCTAGTTTGCGCGGGGCCAACTGAATACACTTAAAGAGGTTGTGAATTAAATCACAAACCAAACGTTTGTAGACAATATTTCAATCGATTTCAGAAACGATCAGCGGAGATCAAGTCATGACTACGACCGTCAATCCTGTTGCCGAACGCACTGTCGAACACAAGCATCAGCCTTGCGCTGAGAAGATCTGGGGCGATGAAATGCCACGCACGTTGGATGTCCTTGACCTCGAAGCGCCCGACCGCGAACTTACCTACGCCGTCTGCGACTGCTGCCAGCAATGGGCTTACTGTCACACCCTGCTGATCGACAAAGATGGCCTGCCTGTCGGGCAGCGCGCCTTTTGCCCGGATTGCTGGTCCAAGTACGCACGCAATTGAAGGGGAAATCCAACTGATCTAGCCCGCGAATGACGCGGATGGGACGGATACTGGCGGATCAAATCCGCGGTGTGCCGCCCAATCCGCGTCATTCGCGGGCTCTTTCTTTTGCTATTCCACGTCTTGCAGATTGCTCTTGAGCCACGCCTCGATAAACATATCGATATCGCCGTCAAGCACCGCGGCGGTGTTGCCGGTTTCGACGTCAGTGCGCAGATCCTTGACCATCTGGTACGGGTGCAGCACATAGCTGCGAATCTGGCTGCCGAAATTGGCGTCATCCACTTTGCCTTTTAGCTTGGCCTTTTCCGCCAGCCGTTTTTCCTCTTCCATTTCATACAGGCGGCCGCGCAGCACGCGCATTGCCATTTCGCGATTCTGTCCCTGGCTGCGTTCGTTTTGCGACGTGACGATCAGCCCTGTTGGCAGGTGGCGGATGCGCACCGCGGTCTGGTTCTTCTGCACGTTTTGCCCGCCGGCGCCGCTGCTCAGAAAGACTTCAACCTCGATGTCCTTGGGGTCGATCTGGATGTCGATATCTTCGTCAAGCACAGGCATCACTTCGACCTTGGCAAAGCTGGTGTGGCGACGATTATTGGAGTCAAACGGGCTGAGGCGCACGAGCCGATGCACGCCTTTCTCCGCCCGGAGCAGCCCGTAGGCATTGGCGCCGTTGATTTCGACGGTCACACTCTTGATGCCAGCTTCTTCGCCCTGGGTTTCATCGGTGATGAAAGTCTTGTACCGCTGCTTTTCCGCCCAACGCAGATACATGCGCAGCAGCATCTGTGTCCAGTCTTGCGCCTCGGTGCCGCCTGCCCCCGCGTGAATGCTGAGGATGGCGCCGGCGCCATCGTGTGGCCCGCTCATGGCAAGTGCAAATTCACGCGTTTCCAAATCCGCTTCGAGCGCGCTCGCTTCGCCTTCTAATTCGGCCAGCAGGTCAGGATCGTCCTCCGCTATGCCATAGAGGTCAAGCGCATCGTGTGCGCGCCGCCCGATTGCCTCCCACACGTCCACCTTTTCGCGCAGGCTACTCAGCTCCTGCATGACCTTCTGTGCGCTTTGCGCATCGTCCCAGAAGTCGGACTGCTGGATGCGCGCGTCGAGTTCTTTGATGCGCGCGCTTTTGCCCGGTATGTCAAAGATGCCCCCGGATCGCATCCACACGTTCGACAAGTTGATTCAACCGGGTCTCTAGCTCACTCATTTCAAATTACCTTTATGTGCATAAAACTTACGGATGCGCGAAGGCTTCGGCGGTGCACCGGCATGTTATTGCCCGTTGCTCGCGCGAAAAGCTCCAAGTCAAACATAGATGATACCATAGCCAGCCCGAAAAGCCCTGTCATTCCACTGCACCATCCAGGACGCTCCCCAAAATCAGCTATCAGTGAAAGGTTATGGGAGGCATAAGGTTGTGGGGATGCTTGCCGGACGATGCAACTGCTATACTATCGACAGCGATCTTGACCGTCCACTCTGGCTCAGCGTAAAGGAAATTCTATATGACCACTGCAACCCAACTCGGTTTTCAACTTCATCTTGACATGCCCTACGAAGCTGCCATCGAACGCGTGACTTCGGCGCTAAAGGAGCAGGGATTTGGCGTGCTCACCGAGATCGACGTCAAGGCGACCATGAAGAAGAAGCTGGATGTCGATTTCAAGAAATATATGATTCTCGGCGCCTGCAACCCGCCATTGGCGCATCGTGCGCTGACCGCCGAACCTGAGATCGGGTTGTTGCTGCCCTGCAACGTCATCGTTTTTGAGGATGAACAACAGGGCGGCAGCATTGTATCCCTCGTCGACCCGCTGGCGATGATGGGCTTTGTAGACAACCCAGCGTTGGCGCCCGTTGCTCAAGACGCCCGGACGCGCCTGGAGAAGGTGGCAGCAGCGCTCGCCAACGAATAGGCGCCGTGCGCGGGAAAGCAAGCTTTTGTGAAGTGAAGTCATCCGCCCAAGAAACATGCTCTCTGGCTGATGACTTCACAAACTGGTGTCCCTTTAGCCCACCACGCGCGCCTTCATCCACTCATTGCTGTTGTGGAAATCAGCTACGGCTGTGCCGGGGTGAACGAGTGCATCGAAGCGCGGGCGGTCGTCATCAGCCAGCTTCATCTCCAGCAGCGGCAGCGCGTCTTCCAGATGCTGCATTGTGCGTGGGCCGATGATCGGCGCAGTGACGCCTGGCTGCTCCATTACCCACAGCAGGCCAAGCTGTGACGGTGTCATGCCCCGCTCGGCTGCCAGTTCACCCACCGCGATAGCGACATCGATGCCGCGTTGGGTGATGCGGTCGCGGAAGACTTCGTTGGCGCGTTCGGCGCGCGAGCCGGTTGGGAACTGCGCCTTATTTGCATAGCGACCCGCGAGGATGCCGCCTGCCAGCGGCGACCACGGCAGCAGCGCCATCCCGTATTGTTGCGCCAACGGCACAAGCTCGTTCTCAATGCGACGGTCGAGCAGGTTGTAGGGCGGTTGCTCGCTGATGTAGCGCGCCAGCTTGTATTGCTCGCTGATGGCGATGGCCTCCATCACCTTCCACGCGGGGAAGGTGGAACAGCCGATGTAACGCACTTTGCCGGCGCGCACCAGGTCATCGAAAGCGCGCAGCGTTTCGTCCTGCGGCACGGTCATGGGCGGGCGATGAAGTTGGTAGAGGTCGATGGTCTCGGTTTGCAGGCGGCGCAGCGAAGCTTCACATGCCTTGATGATGTGATAGCGGCTGACGCCTTGGTCATTGGGGCCGTCACCCATCTTGCCGTAGACCTTGGTCGCCAACACGATCTGGTCGCGACGCCCGTTTTCTTGCAGCGCCCTGCCGACGATGCGTTCGCTTTCGCCCGCATTATAGACGTTGGCGGTGTCGATGAAATTGATGCCGCCGTCCAGCGCCCGGTTGATAATCGCCACAGCATCGGCTTCACTGGTCGGGCCGCCAAAATTCATGGCGCCCAGGCAGAGTGGGGAAACCAATACACCCGTGCGGCCAAGTGGTCGATAATTCATGAGCGAGCCTCCTTTAGAGATGAGTGAGATAGATAGGAGCGTTAACAGGTTTCGATTGAATAGGGCTTACGTTAAGAGCATCATTGTCAGCGATCCTGCGGAGTAAATTGCACGGACAGCTAGAGCGTAGACGATTTTGCCAAGTTCGTCTAAAATGAGCAAGGCATGATTGGACGGTCAGCCGTTGCATTGCGCAGAATGCTTTGCGCGATTAAATTTTCCAAGCGATGTTCTGCAGCCAGTGCGTTCCAGCCAGTGCGTTCCAGGAGGAAATGTGTCCACGACAACCGTAAGTACGAAGCGCTACACTTTGTTAGAGGAAATCCTGAATGCCTCGACGCATGGCGTGGGCGCTGTATTGGGGGCGTTGGGGTTGGTGCTGCTGATATTGAAGACGCTGCAAACGGACGATGGCGTGATTCTCGCCAGCGTTATCATCTACGGCGTCAGCATTATTCTGCTCTTTGCCGCATCGACTTTCTATCACGCCATTCCACATGTGGGCGCCAAGCGCGTGTTGCAGATTATCGATCACTGCGCCATCTATCTGCTGATCGCCGGCACCTACACGCCATTCACCCTGCTCGTGATCGGCGACCGCTTGGGCGCCATCATTATGGCGATTGTCTGGTCGTTGGCAGTGGCGGGTATTATCTTTAAGATCTTCTTTCTCGGTCGCTTTCAGATGATCTCGCTGCTCACTTATCTGGGCATGGGGTGGCTCGGCCTGCTGGCAGCCTTCCAGATTGCCAACAACCTGGCCCCCACTGGCATTGTGCTCCTGGTCGGCGGCGGGCTTGCCTATTCGGTGGGCACAATTTTCTTCAAGACCAAAACGATTCCCTTCAACCATGCGATCTGGCATCTCTTCGTGCTGGCCGGTTGCATTCTTCACTTTTTCGCTGTCTACTATTTTGTGATTCCACTTGCATAACGATGAAACCCTTCCGCGTGCTTTGCCTCTAACCATACAGGAGGCAACGGAATCAGGGGCTTCAACTTGAATGGAATTGAATCGGGCGCGCCTGGACAGGATGCAACCGAGCACGCCTACGATGTCGTCGTCTTCATGCTTACAGAAAACAACGGAAAGGATGACCAACATGCAAGCGCAAGTGATTTGGCAAGGGGACATGCAGTTTGAAGGTGCGGCGGAGAGCGGACACACGATTGTGCTCGACGCGGCGCCCGCGGCAGGCGGCGCCAATCGTGGCTTCCGGCCAATGGAGTTGATGGCGATCAGCCTGGCCGGCTGCACCGCGATGGACGTGATTTCGATCCTGCGCAAGAAGCGGCAAGAGATCACAAGCTTCGAGGTCAAAGTTGACGCGCCGCGCGCCGCGGAGCATCCACACGTCTTTACGACCATGGAAATCACCTACGTGCTGCGCGGAAAGGGCATCGACCCGGCCGCGGTCGAACGCGCCATGCAACTCTCTGAAGAGAAATATTGCCCGGCGCAGGCGATGTTGCGCCAGGCCGCGCCGATTACACTGAAATATGAGATTGTGGAAGACACTCCCTGACAATGCAATCGTTTGAGTGAAGCAGGCCGGTGGTGCTATCATAGCGCCGCCGGTCTTTTTTGTTCCCCACCACCATTCCCGCAGAAAGGATGAACCATGTCTTCAAAGTTGAAGGTGATTGCTCTGCTGTTCTTGGCAACGCTCTGGGTGGCTGCCTGCGCGCCTGCTCCCTCCACCGTGGGTGAGGGCGAAACGAGCGTCTCGGCCGCGGCGACCGTTGCGCGCATCGGCTGGGGCGGCAGCCCTGACTCGCTCAACCCTGGCGTTGGCGTCCTCGCCGAGGCCTACACGCTCTACGGGCTTGTGTACGATGCGATGTTTGCGCTGCAACTGGATGGCAGCTACACGCCGAACCTGGCCGCAAGCTACACGATTTCTGACGACGGCCTGGTGTGGACATTCAAGCTTCGAGATGGCTTCACCTTCCATGATGGCGAGCCATTAACTGCCGAGGACATCGTCTTTTCATACAACTTTTACAAGGCGCATGAGGAATTTCCCTTTCTCAATGTGTACACCGCCTATTTTGACGCCGTCGAGGCGCCCGATGCAGACACCGTCGTGATCACGCTGACGGAGCCGATCCCCAACATGGAGAGCCAGCTCATTTACTTGTATGTGTTGCCCAAGCACATCTGGGAGGCGTACGCAGGGGAAGGCGCGGCTGATTTTGCTAACGAGGCGATGATCGGCAGCGGCCCCTTCAAATTGGCCGAGTATGCCCAGAATCAATTCGTGCGGCTTGATGCGGTCAAGACGCATCCGCTCAGTCCACCCAAGGTCGACGGCGTGATTTTCCAGACATTCGACAACCAGGATAGCCTGGTGCAGGCATTGCGCACCGGGCAGGTGGATATGATTACGGAGATGCCGGCAACGGCAGTGTCCAGCCTGCGCAATGACGCCGCCATCACCCTGGTCATTGGCGCCCCTGCTGCGCCGGATGTTGCTGACATCATTTTCAACCAGGTGACGCCTGAAAACTGTCCGCCCGGAGACGGTGTTTGCTCTGGCCATCCTGCCCTGCTCGATCGCGATGTGCGGTTGGCGTTGGCGCACGCCACCGACAAGCAGCAAATCATCGATGTGGTGTTGCTGGGATTGGGCAATCCGGGTCTGACATTGATTCCCGACAGCCTGGGAATCTGGTATAACGATACGCTGCAGGATTACGCGTTCGATCTGGCGAAGGCAAATCAGATTCTGGATGACGCTGGCTATCTTGACGTCAATGGTGACGGTGTGCGCGAGATGCCCGACGGGTCGCGCGATCTCACTTTGCGGCTCAACTGGGCCAGCGACAGCGTCAACTCGCCGCGCATGGCTGAATTGCTGAACGGCATGTGGGCGCAGATCGGCGTCAAGACCGAGTTGCAGGCGCTCGATGCGGACACGTTGACGGCCGCGTGTTGCCCGGCGTTTGATTTCGACATCATCTTGTGGGGATGGGGCTCTGATCCCGATCCGGCCTTCCTGTTGAGCGTCATGACGACTGAGGAGATCGCAACAGGCACCAGCGAGACCGGCTACTCGAACCCCGAATTTGACGCTCTCTTTGCGCAGCAGGCCGTCGAGCTCGACCACGATAAACGGCGTGCGCTGATCTGGGAGATGCAACGGATCGTGCACGACGACATTGTTTACATCATTCCGTTCTACGCCTCGAATGTGCAGGCTTTCCGCAACGATCGCTTTACAGGCTGGATCACCGATGCCGGCAAAGTTGAGTTGTCGGACCTGTCGTCGCTGCGTGTAATCGAACCGGTGCAGTAGTCGTATCTAATGCGTAGTAATGCGCAATAAGGAATTGTTTGAAAAGGCGTCCCTTTGACGCAGAGGCGCAAAGAGGCAAAGGAACGCAGAGAGAAATGCAGAAAAACGCGTGAGACCTCCTCTTTCTTCTCTGCAAACCTCTGCCTCTCCGCGCCTCTGCGTCGAGATTTGCCCTTTTCAAATAGTGTCCATGCCCCTTGCAGCCAGCTTCCGCTCCACTCAGGGGCGTCCGGGCAATTGTGCTACAGATGATAATCGCCAGAAGCTTCTGGTTGATAGAGGACTTGCTGCACCTGTAAACGTCGCGCGCCGTCGGGGACCTGCCACGTGAATGTATCGCCGACGCGATATCCCAACATAGCGGTCCCAATGGGGGCCAGGACAGAAATCTTGTCTTGGGCGATATCTGCATCCTGTGGAAACACGAGCGTATAGACCATTTCTTCCTGGGTGTCCAAGTCGACTAAGTTGACTCTGGAATTCATCGTGATCACATTTGGAGGCACTTCGGTAGGCGCGACGACGGTGCCACGCGACAGTTCAAATTCCAGGTTATCCAAGTATTCGTTCCCGCGGCGATTTATTTGCTTGGCATCGTCGATGAACTTTCGCAGACGATCCAAATCATATTTCGTGATATAAATGGTGCGGTCTTGCATGAGATTTACCTCTTGTAGTTGATGGGTTTCATTGGTGATTATTATAGCATGGACGCGCTCAAATCCGCATCGGTTTTCGCCTTTGGGCAGGTGTCATACATTTCGATGGAAATGGAAGAAAGACGTTCTCAGACAAACAGGGAGTGCGAACAGCCAATTTGCCAAAGGAGAAACGCCTCTCTGCATAGTGTAGTCGAAGATCAACGAACGATCAAAGGGAAATTGATCTATTTGGAGCGCCCAGGCGGGAGAGACCATATCAAGCTGAGTCCGCTGTGACGCTGCGCGGCCGGCTCACCAGCGTGCAACCAAGCTTGCACAGTGAGGCGAGCACCGGACAGTTTAGCCGAGCGCCACGATCGGGCCGGTCGGGGCTGGGCTGCCACCCGCCGGCTCGATGCTGATGCCGACATTGGCGTAATCCTCAGCGCCTGTGGGGATGGTGAGTCCCTGCACCGTGCTGCCGGCGGCGACGCCCTCCAGCAGACCGGCAGGCGCCGGCGCGCCTTCCGCCGGAATCAACCAGAGTTGATAGCTTTGATCGCTGGCAAGTGGCTGCAGGCCGCTGACCACGATCACGCCGGCGCGGTCTTTTTGAATAAACGCGCCGCTGATCTGTGGCGCTGCTTCAGTGCCCGTCAACGCCACAACGCGAGTGGGGTTCTCGAACGCGGCCAGTTGGTTCTGCGCGCCATCAAATTGCTGTTGCAGCGCTTCGATTTGCTGGTGGGCGGCTTGCAGTTGTTGGTCACGCCGCGCCAGTTCCTGTTGCAGCGCGTCGACGCGCCCTTGGTAGAGCGTGCTCGCCACCACCACCGTGACCAGGGCAACCGCGGCGGCCGCGGCCGCCGCGGCCCATCCCCAGTTAAACCGCCGCGAGGGGGGCCGTCTGGCCGGCGCTGGCAAAAGGGTGGATGCCAGTGGTGCGCTGGACGCGGCGCGACGTAACAGCGGATTGGCCGGCTTGGGCGCGCCTACAACTTCTGGCGGCGCGGCGGCGGTCAACGCGGGGCGGATGGCGGTTTGACGCACGCGCGCCATGAACCCTTGTTTGGCGGCCGGCGGCGGGGCGATGGCCGGCGCGGCCAGCGCCAGCCACGCCGCGCTCTCCTCGCTGCGTTGCAGTTGCTCCACAAGCAGGCGGTGATCCTGCAAATAGCTTTCCACCGCTAACATCTCGTCTGGCTCCAGCGCGCCGAGCACATAGGCCGGCAACATGTCGACAACTTCAGAATAACGCAATGTCTGATTCATAGGGACGCTTTCCCCTGCTGCATTCCCGAGGATGCGAGCAGACGTTCCAATTTCTCCATCCCCAACCTGAGCCGCGTCTTGACCGTACCCAGCGGCAGGTTGTTCAGCTCGGCGATCTGGCTGTGCGACAACCCATCAAAGTAGGCCAGCTCGACGCACAGTCGCTGTTCTTCGGGCAGCGCCAACAGCGCCGAGCGCACTTGCTGGGCGCGCCAATTCTGCTCGGCGCTTTGTTCGACGGAAGAGATTTGCGCGGTGGAGACAGCCATGTCCCACAGTTCGTGGCTGGGCATGTCAACCGCAACAGTTTCCGGCCGGCGCTTGATCTTGCGCAGTCGATCGAGCGCCTTGTTGCGTGCGATACGACAGAGCCAGGCCGCGACCGCGCCACTGCCTCGGTAGCTGCTGGCCTGCTCCCAGACTTGCCAGAAAGTCTCCTGCAGCACCTCTTCTGCAACCGTCTGATCGCGTAAGATGCGCACGATCAAGCCAAAGACGGTCTGACTGTGCCGATCGTAAAGCAATTCGATTGCATCAGCGTTTTGCTGCACAACCAATTGCAGCAAACGTTCATCACTTTGACCTGCCAAGTTCACAGCCCATTCCCATCCAGGCGCGTAAAAGAAAAAAGCGCATCACCGTCCTTCATCGATCATGGTCAGCGCCTTGCGATAACGCTGGAGGCGCGCCCAATCCTTGTCGGTGGGATGAGGGATGCGCCGGATGTCCATGTTGTCGAGCAGATCGGCGCGCTTGACTTCGCGACTCAGCGGCGTCGCCGCCGCGCGGCGTGCAAAGTCAAAGTAATCTTCCCCCTCGCGGCGGGTCAGCGCGTCTACAATCCCGACTACGGTTTCCGAAAAGCCTTCCCGGCGCAGATCGTCCAGCGTCCAGTCGCTGTCCTCCACCACATCATGCAGCGCGGCCGCGATCTGGGATTCGGGTGACGGGCAGGCGAACATCACGCGCAGCACGTGCAACACATAGGGCTGTCCGGCTTTGTCAAGCTGGCCCTCGTGCACCTCGGCCGCGATGCGGATGGCATGGGCAAGGGGATTGGCGGGCATAAAGTAATTCCTCCAGATTGATGAAAAGGACATCCACAGATGACACAGATTTTATA
>JACSRH010000191.1 GCA_014879855.1 Caldilineaceae bacterium
CGACGACGGGGCCGAAAACAGTGGGCGTGCGCGTGACCGACGCGGATGGCGGCGTGGCGACGAGCATGATCCCGATCACGGTGACGCCACAATTGCTGGCGATTGCTTCTATCACGAACAATGGGCCGGTGCTGCGCAATCAGCCGGTGACCGTGATCGTGACCGCGACGCAGGAACTGACCGATGCGCTGCGCTACGCGTTTGACTGGGACAACGATGGCAATTTCGATACGCCAGATCAACCTGCTAACAGCGCAACGACCAGCTACCCGGCCATTGGCGCGAAGACCGTCGGCGTACGCGTGAGCGATGGCGACGGCGGCGTGGTGACCGGGACAACGACGGTCACAGTCAGCGCCCAGATCTTGCACATCAGCGCGATCAACCACAACGCCCCGCAACGCCGCGGACAGCTTGTGACAGTTGCGGTGGATGTCTTGCAGCAATTGGGCGAACCGCTGTTCTATTCCTTCGACTGGACCGGCGATGGCGTCTATGATGTGGTCGATCAATCTGCAAACACCGCAACGACAACCTATCTGACGACCGGCCTCAAAACTGTGCGCGTACGTGTGCGCGACAACTTTGCGAGCGTGGCAAGTTCTGAAACCACGCTGTTGATTACACCGCAGAACTTGACGATTGCCTCAGTGGCAAACGATGGGCCGGTGCTGCGCAATCAGCCGGTGACGGTGACTGTGACCGCGGCGCAGGAACTGACTGATGCGTTGCGTTACGCGTTCGACTGGGACAACGACGGCAATTTTGACGCGCCGGACCAGCCAGCCAGCAGCGCAACGACCAGCTATGCGGCCGTCGGCGCCAAAACGGTGGGGGTCCGTGTGCGGGATGCTGACGGCGGTGAAGCGTACGGCAGCACGACGGTCGAGGTCATCACACAGACGCTTCAGATCGTTGCGCTCACCAGCGACGCGCCCACACGACGCGGCCAGCCGGTGACCGTGTCGGTCGATGCTGTGCAGCAGTTGGCTGAGGCGTTGCTCTATTCGTTTGACTGGAACAATGATGGAACGTATGAAGTCGAGAACCAATCCTCCCACCGCGCGACCACGAACTATGCGACAACAGGGGAGAAGATCGTGGGCGTGCGCGTTGTTGCTGCTGATGGGGCTGTGGCGACAGGCGTAACCACCATCGCGGTGACGCCGCAAAACCTGACGATCGCTGCGGTCACGAATAGCGGCCCGGTAAAGGTTGGCGACTCTGTGCAGGTCACGGTGAACACAGCACAGGAGCTGAGTGATGTATTGCTCTATTCGTTTGACTGGAACGACGACGGAACCTACGAGGTGGTCGATCAGCCATCGAACCGCGCCACGACCAGCTATGCAGAAGCCGGCGCCAAAACAGTGGGAGTCCGTGTGCGGGATGCGGACGGCGGCGTAGCCACGTCAGTGACCAGCATTCAGGTCGACAATGTTGGCGGCGCCGGCAGTCCAGATACGATCTATTTGCCGCTTATCCACAAATAGATCACCTTTAACTTGACGAAAGTCGTTGGCATACTGTCGATACCGACAGGTCACACTGTATATCCCGACAGTATGCGTGTTTTTCGTAGGGAATTCGTAGGGGTTTCGGTGGGAATGTAGCTCGATAACTGATTGTCGATCACGGTAAGGTAGTTGCACTGTATCTAGCGTTTACAGTTCGTATACTGGTGCAACGATGACTATACCTTGCCACTCTATGAGGTCCACCGAGTCGTTGCGCCGGAGGTTGAGAACCAAAGGAGCAACTGAATGATGTGCAAGCAAGCCGACGCACGGCGGCCTGTCTACCTCCGCGGCGGGGTGGTCATGGCTTGGATGGCGGGAACAGGAATCTTTGTGATGTTGATGGTGCTCAATGGATGGGGTGCGGCGCAGGCTGAAAGTCAAGAGCTTTCTGCTGTGTCCAGGCAGGATACGCAGGCTGAATTCTTATCAGCGTGCACGATCTTGCCTGAGGTTTTTCCGGCGCCTGTTCTATCACAAAGTTCAGTGAGTCCGGTCAGAGGGGGAGAACTGAGGCTGCAGCCGACCATCGAGGATTACTTCGATGCCCCAGAGATCAACAGTACGTTGTGGATTTCGGGGTACTCCAACGATGGTTACCCGGATGTGCCTTCGCCGCAAAGCATCGGTGGCGTCCTGCGTCTGGACGCCAATTATCTACGGGCACAGCAGCCATTTGGCGCGGAAATGCCTGTACGCTTCTTTGAAGCAAGCGCACGGTTCGTCACGTCACCTTATCCTGTGGCTTATGCTGATATTGGCTTCTACCGTTCTATGCCGCCCTTGCGCGCCATGACAGAGACCAGCTCGATCCGGCTCTTTGTGGGGCAGACAGTGATTGAGTCAGAATTGCCGGGTCACATGTATGTACGTTCCAAAGATGGCCTGTTTTCGCCAAGCGCACCTCCCACCAAAGATGCTATCGATACACTTGTGGGCAACTGGGGGGAAAGCCAGGCAGAGCAAATGGCTGCACTTGATCAGTTTCACACCTATGCCATCCACTGGGACCAAAGCGAAACGAATTATCTGATCGATGGCAGCCCCATCATTACCACGCCCCTGGGTTTGTCCAAACCAACGCCACATGCTGGCATCAGCACTTTGCCAACCTATGTATTCTTGTACAGCCAGGATCCAACCTTCTTTGGCGGTGGGCGCAGCCCGCTGTTGGTGGACTGGGTGCGGGCGGGCGCTTATCCTGCGCAGGGCAGTTATACGTCGTGCATCCAAGATGCGGGTGAGGCAGTCAACTGGTCGCGCATCACGCTTTCCGCCAGCGTACCCGCCGAAAGTGGCGTCGTGGTGGAAAGCCGGACTTCTCAGGATGGCATGGCCTGGTCCGACTGGAACGCGACGAGTGCGGTTGCGTCAGGCGTCACTGTCTTGTCGATGACGAACCCGAGTGGACGCTATTTCCAATATCGCGTGATATTCAGCACAATGAACCCCGCGATTACGCCAGAAGTGGAGATGGTCGAAAGTGGCTATTTTGGCGCGCAGGTGGTGCAGGTCACGCCCGCGGCGACCTTTATCACGCCCGGCGACGTTTTTTCATTTCAAGCCACCGTGCTCGATGCCAACGGCGAGAAGATGGTGGCGTATCCCACACCTGTCGCCTGGTCGGTCGTCAACGGCGGCGGGACAATTGACAGCAAAGGGCAGTTTACCGCAGGCTTCACTCCTGGGAATTTTGTTGACACCGTGATGGCGGCCATTCCTGGATTGAAGCCAGGCAATGCCACTGTCACGGTTGGCAACGCGCCCCTCGCGACGGTGCAAGTGTGTTGTGAAGGCAAAGAAGGCGTTCCTCTCCTGTTGTCAGCCGCGGTGGAGCCAAATCCAGAGCATCCGCCGCTATATTTTCAATGGGATTTGAATAACAATGGCGAATATAACGACGCCACCGGCGCGACCGTAGAGTATACCTTTCCGCAAGAAGGCGATTATCCGGTCGCCGTGTTGGTAACAAATTCGCTGGGTTTCACCAACACGGCGCGGACAAGCGTCACCGTGTTGAATGTGGCGCCGCAGATTACAGCGGTCAACACTAACAGTCCAGTGGCGCCCGGCGCCGAAGTCACAGTAGAAGTTCTAGCCACGGATGTGCCGGGTGACTTGCTTCTCTACTCGTTCGACTGGAACGATGACGGCGAATTTGATGTGATCGCCCAACCTTCCAATCGCGCCCTGCGCGTGTTTGACGCTATCGGTGAGCACAACATCCGAGTGCGCGTACAAGACGATGGGGGGGGAGAAGCGCTCGCTACAGTTGCCGTGCGGGTGGAGCAGCACAGGGTGTTCATGCCGTTAACGCTCCGCCAAATCGAATGAACGTAAGATAGGTCTGGGAGTTTTGTGAAACCACTTAGGATTGTAATTGCACCAGAATTGAGAGACCTGGCCGGCCCGGCAGTCAATTGGATATGGCGTCAATGTCTGGCTGCGATTGGTTATCCTTGGCAAGAGGTAGGCATTGAGGATCCCTGTGACATCGCTTATGTCGTCAATCGCAGCCAGGCTGCCCACGCTAAAATCGGGATCGTCGCCACGCCAGCGCGTTGGCGCGACCCGGCGCGTTATCGGCTATCAAGCATTACTGCGGGGGAAGCACCGTTGTTTATGCGGTTTATTGGCGAGACATGTAATGCTCCACTGGTGCGCACCGAAAACGGGGGGTGGTGGCTCCCACGTGATGTGATCTTCGACTTGTTCTGGTGGGTCACCGGACAGGAGGAGCAGCATTGGCCCAAGGATATTCACAGCTTCTACACGGCGCCCCGCTTCTGGCTGAAGCAGCGGATTTTGGAGCAGGCCCCGGCTTCAGCGATCATCGCATCCCTGGCAATGTTGTTGAAGCATGCCGGCCTGGGCGATCCGCTTCCACGCTGGCCGCAGGGCAAACGCGCCGCCGCCGCCATCACGCACGATGTCGATTACCCGGAAGTAGTGCGTTGGTTGGAGCCGCTGCGCATCATCAGCCGGCAGCATTGGCATGGAGTCAACCCGGCGTGGGAAGTGTTGAGTGGACAGCGCGATTATTGGACCTTCTCACAGTGGATGGCGTTTGAGGAACACTATGGCGTGCGCTCGGCCTTTTATTTTGTGGCGCGACAGGGATCCCTGCTCGAATATGCGTTCGGCACCCCTGATCCCTTCTACAATATTGCCGCGCCTCAGTTTCGCGCGCTTTTTCGTCGCCTGATCGAGGGCGGCTGGGAAGTGGGCATGCACGCAAGTTACATGGCCTATGCCTCGCACGAACGGTTTGCCGCTGAAAAACAGCGGTTGGAGCATGCCGCTGGCGCCCCGGTGTTTGGCAACCGACACCACTATTGGCATGTCAGCCCTGTCCAACCGGAGGAAACGCTTCAGTTGCACGCCAAGATTGGCCTGCTCTATGACACATCGCTGACGCATGACCACCATCTAGGATGGCGGCGCGGCATCAACGCACCGTTTTATCCGTATGCACCACATGCGCAGCGGGAGATCGGCACATTGCAGCTTCCTGTGGCATGGATGGATGCGCAACTGGCGCAGCGCAGCGACCTGACTCAGCAGCAGCGTGAGGCGATCGTGTGTGATCTGGTTGATCGCGCCGCTGTGCAGCAAGGACTGTTTGTCGCTAATGTTCATGATTATGTATTTGATGAAGTGCTCTATCCTGGCTGGCTTGCCACATTGCGCGCTGCGCTGGAGCGAATTGTGGCGCGCGGCGATTTCTGGGTGGCGACGCCCATCACCATTGCGCGTCATTGGAGCGACCGCTATCAACAGCTGTTGACGCTGAGTTCGGGACTTTGGGAAGGAAGATAGTGCATGGCGCACTTATCCGCGCAAGGGATGGAGGCGGCGCTGGACCGCGCCCCGCAGCGTGTCGTCAGCATACAGGCCGGCGTGCGCCTGCTTGCGATCGACGCCCTGCGCGGTCTTGCCATTGTGGTGATGGCGCTCGACCACGCGGCCGCGTCAGTGCTGGTCAGCTTGCAGGCGGAGAGCTATGGCGGTCTGACGCCGCAGCTTGGCAACTGGCCGTCGTGGGTATTGGGGCTGTTCACCAACCTTGCCTCACCGACCTTCTGGTTTCTGGCCGGTGTGAGCATGACGCTCTATGCACAAGGCCGGCGCAGAAAAGGCGCCAGCAACTGGGAGATCACCCGATTTTTTCTGATCCGAGCCGCTGTGCTGGCCGTGCTGGATCTGACAGTGGCGTGGTTGGCGTGGCGTGGAGGCACGCCCTACACGCATGTGCTGTTGAGCATCGGCATCAGCATCGCGCTCGTGAGCCTGCTGCGGCTGTTGCCGACGATTGTGCTCGCCATGATCGGCCTTATCTGGCTGGCCGCGTACCAAGCAATGCTGCCAGGGCTGGCGACGCAGTTCAATCAGGGCGTTGATTACTGGCAGGCGCTGCTGGTTTACTTCAGCTACACGACCTTCCCGGCCACGGAGTTTGCGATTCTGGGCTGGGGTAGCCTGATCGCGCTGGGCTGTGTGTTTGGCGCGGTCGTGCGCCGGCCGTGGTTTCAGTCACCGCGCAATTGGGCGCTGATAGGCGCCGGGCTGCTGGCGATCTTTGCCCTGTTGCGCGTATGGGGCGGGTTTGGCGATCTGGGGCGCTATGATGCGTCGTTGCCGATCTATTACTGGATTGTGATGAGCAAGACGCCGCCCAGCCTGACTTATTTGTTGTTCAACTTGGGCATCGCCGCGTGGATCTACGCACTGTTTCTGAGTCGGGAAAGTTGGTTGCAGGTGCGCCCCTTTGCCTGGCTGGTGACGATGGGGCAGGTGGCGCTCTTTGCCTTTGTGGTGCATCTGGTGCTTTATGG
>JACSRH010000076.1 GCA_014879855.1 Caldilineaceae bacterium
CCATGAGCCCCACACCCCACCAGATCGGCCCCTATCGCATCCAAACTGAGATCGGCCGCGGCGGCATGGCCGTGGTCTATCGCGCGGTGGATGGGCGGTCGGGCGCGGTGGTGGCGCTCAAGGTGCTGCCTCCCCACCTGGCGCACGACGAACGCTACTTGCAGCGCTTCGAGCGCGAGGGCAAGAGCGCCGCGCGCCTGCGCCATCCCCACATCGTGCGCACGCTGGAGACCGGCGCCGACGACGGCCATCACTTTCTGGCGATGCAGTACGTGGAGGGGCAGACGCTGGCTGACCTGTTGCGCACACAACGCACTCTCCTGCCTGCCGCGGACGTGGTCGAGATCGTCCGACAGGTGGGCAGCGCGCTCGACTATGCCCACAGCCTCGGCGTGCTGCATCGCGACATCAAGACTAGCAACATCATGATCGACCAGCAGGGGCGTGCGCTGCTGATGGATTTTGGCGTCGCCAAACTTCTGGATGAAGACCACACAGCCTACACCATCGTCGGCACCACCGTGGGCACGCCAGCCTTCATGGCGCCCGAACAGGCGCGCGGGGGCGAGGTCGACCGCCGCGCCGACATTTACAGCCTCGGCGTCATCGCCTACTCGCTCTTTACCGGCGTTATGCCCTTCAAGGCTGACAGCCAGCCAGCGCTGCTGCACAAGATCGTCTACGAGCCGCCGCTCCAGCCCGAAGAGGTGAATCAGGCGCTGCCGCCCGGCGTGATCTATGCGCTGAAAAAGGTGCTGGCAAAGTCGCCTTCCGCCCGCTATCCCACCGCGGGCGACTTTGCGCAGGCGCTTGCCAAAGGGCTCACCTGGACGCCTTCCAGCGGCGAGCTGCGCGCGGTGCAGGCGCGTATGCTCGCCACCGCCACTTCGCAGAGCCAGGTGGCCGCGGTGACGCGTAAACGGGCCCCAGGCGGCGCGATCCTGCTCGGACTGAGCGCGCTGATCGCGGGAATGGCCGCGGTATTCTTATTTATTAATTCGCCCGCTTGGTTGACAGGCGACGCCGGCTCGCCGTCAAGCAAAGATACCGCCAGCGCCGCGCCCGCCACCCTGACGCTGCACAGCTTTCAACCAGATGACCGCGCGTTTCGGCTCGAAACGCCTGTCACCTGGACGCCAGGCAGCACTACGCACGCGCACAGCTTCGTTTACACATTTGATGCGCCTGACCGCATTGCGCGGCTCTTTGTCGCCCGCCTCGCAAAACCTGCGGCGGCCAACGATGCGGAGGCGACGCGCCAGGCGGTGGAGATCTTCCTGGCCGCAGAGGATCTGCCTTACACTGGCGTGACGATGGACGCGCCCGGCGTCGCCCGGCAACAGGATGCCCAAAGCCGCTACGAGCAGACTGCCAGCGCGGAATGGTTGGGACAGCCGGTGGCGCTGCATGTCAGCGCCATCTCCGGCGCCGCTTCCACCTATCTGGTGGGCATGGTCGTCGCCGCGCCGCAATCTGCTGTGTTCGAGCCGTTGCGTAGCGCCGTAGTCGCCAGCCTACGGGTCGATCTCGCGCCCATTGCCCAGGCCGATGGCGCGCCGTCGCCTGCCGCGGTGGAATCTACTCCGATAAAGGAAGCGACCGTTCCGGTTGACGCCACGGAGGAGGGCGCTTTAGAGCCGCCTCCCATGTTGCTGCCAACTGTCATGGACACGCCCGAACAGGAGGGAGCAACCCCAACGGACGCACCGGAGGAAGTCACACCGGCGTCTGCAGAGACAGGCACGGCGCCATCCGCTGCTCTACCCGATGCCACGCCAACTGATGCTCCTGCCATTTTCACGCCTACGCCTGACGCTACAGCGACAAGCACATCAACTGACACGCCAACGGTGCGACCGACAGCCACGCCATTGCCTACTAACACCGCAACGCAGACCCCGCCGCCCGATCTCGCCGCCACCCGCACGCTAGAGGCGAGTCTTGCCGAGACCTCCGTGGCGCCGCCGCCCGCGGCCACGCGCACGCCGACCGCCACCCGCACGGCCACGCCTGCACCGACAGCCACGCGCACGCCGACCTTGACCGCGACTCCTCATTTCGCCGCCACTCAGACCATGACCATGCGCCTGTTGCAGACCTCTGTGGCCGCGACATTGACTGCCATTGCGCCAAAATCCACCAGCACCGCGGCGTTGACGTCCACTTTTACGCCGAGTCCCACGTCACCCTCGCCGACGGCCACACACACGCCGCCACGTGCACCCGCGCCTAGCCCAACTCATACGCCCAACGCCGCGGCCACGCAGACCGCGGACGCGCGCCGCATCGCCACCGCAATTGCGCAGACGCAGACCGCCATGCCGACGATGACCGCCACGCCCACGGTGACACGAACGCCATCGCCGACGGCCACGCCCACGCTATTGCTCGATCCACTGGACATAACGCTGACGGCGATCGCGGTCACAATGGAGGCGCTGGAGGGCAATGCCACCCAGACCCCATCGCCAACGCCGCTACTTGACCCCCTCGACGTGACGCTGACCGTGATTGCGGCCACGATGGAGGCGCTGGAAGGCACACCTACACCATCACCCTGAGCATGAAGGAGGGAGAAGGCAATGTATCAAAAACTTCTATCAAAGCAACTGTGGATGCCCATCACAGCAATTTTCGTCATGTTGCTCGTCTTTGGCATTTCCAGTGTTGCGCTGTCATCGTCTGACAGTGAGTATCTTCGCCAGCCTGGGGCGACGGCCACCGCGCAAGTCAAGTTGACCCAGATCGCATCTGAATTGATGCGGGCGGCGCTAAAGCAGACCGCCACCGCCGTGGCCCTGACTGAGGCTGCTCAGCCCGCGGCAACTTCTACGGCGACGCCGACGGCCACCAGCACCCTCACACCCATCACACCGACGCCACGCCCCGTGTCGCCCATGGCTGAAGTGTTGGTTGAAGGGCTCAATGTTCGCGCGGGGGCGGGCGCCAATTTCCCGGTGGTTGCCAAAGGTGAGATCGGACAGCGCTTCCCGGTGAGCGGGCAAACAGGCAACTGCGCCTGGCTTCAGATTGTGCTGGAGGATGGCTCCACAGGTTGGATTTCCGGCGCGGCTGCTTACTCGAGCCTGAATGTGGCGTGCGGCGCGTTGCCCGGTGTGCGTATTACGTGGCCGACCGCAACGCCAGCGCCGGTTGTCCCGCTGCCGACCGCGACGTCGCGCCCGGTGCAACAACAGCCAACTGCGGCGGCGCCACAACCTGCGGTGATTCAACCAAACGCTTCCACCAGTGCAGGAAACAATGCAGCCGGCGATGTCATCACCAGCTTCGAGCCGCTAGGGTCGTGGCGCCGCGGCGACGAGCCATACGGCACGCTTACGCAATCCACTGTGCAAGTGCAAAGCGGCGCCGCGTCGGCTGCCCTTACGTACGATTTCCCGGCCGCGGCTGGCAGCGGCAACTATGTCGTATTCATGGCCCAGCCGGACCTGCGCATCCCCGCCGACGCCCAGGCGCTGACCATGCAGGTCTTTGGCGATGGCTCTGGTCATTTCCTCAACGCATGGATCCGCGATGCCGGCAACCAGGTCTGGCAATTGACCTTTGGCCGCATCAACCACACCGGTTGGGCGCCGATGACCGCCGCGTTGGTCGCCAGCCGTGAATGGCCCAACGGCCCGATCAGCGGCAGCGCCTCCGACGAATTAACGCCGCCACTTGCCTTGCGGGCGCTGGTGCTGGATGGCGCGCCTGATGGCGTGGCGAGCAAAGGCGTCATCTATCTGGACGCATTGACCGCCAGCAACAGCGTTGCCGAAGCAGCCACGGGAAGCAGCAGTGCAGGCAATGGAAGTGCAACGGGCGGTGCGGCGACAGTAGGATCGGCACCGGCGCCAAGCGGCCCGTTGACCGGCAAGATCGCCTTTACGCGTTTCAACGGTCGCGCCATGGACACATTGATCTATGACCTGGCAAGCAACAGCGTCATTCATCAATTCCCCAACTGGCGCCAACCCGACCTGGGCAGCGGCTATCTGCTGGTGAATGGCGAGGGCGGCGGCGTCGAAACCATCATCCGCACTTCCGATAATGGCGACAATCAACATTTGGCCACGACCAACGCCGAAGATGCGTTCCCGCAGTTTTCGCCTTCGTTGGAGAGCCTGGTGTATGCCTCGACCAAAGCCGGCGATGGCAAATCACGCATCTACTGGCAGGTCGACGCATCCTTCCAGGATAACGCCAGCCCCATGACGACCAGCCTCAAGGAGTTGATCGGAGATTATCCCGTCTATCTTGACAACTGGCGCATTGCCTATCAGGGCTGCAATTCCTGGGGGGACGGCAGCAAATGTGGCATCTATACCGCCGACACACGCGGCTCTATCCCGGTGCGCGCTACTGAAAACACTTCGGACATCCCCTCCGGCAGTCTGAAGGCGCAGGTGCTCTTTTCCTCGAACCGGGCGGGCAACTGGGATGTCTGGGTCGTCAACTTTGACGGCAGTGGCTTGCAGCAACTGACCACCGACCCGGCCATCGACGGGCTGGCGGACGCATCGCCTGACGGGCGCAACATTGCCTTTGTGAGCAACCGCGGCGGGGTGTGGGCGGTGTGGGCAATGAACACCGACGGCAGCAATCAGCGCAAGCTTTTCGACATTGGCGGCGGTTACGGCGGTGGCGACTACGACTGGGTGCGCGAGCGGATCAGTTGGGATCAGTAATCCCAGGAACCGAGGCAGGCGTGGAACCAAGCCACTATTTACATCAAAGACGGTATCGTATTCGTACGCTACTGGGGCGGGGCGGTATGGGCGCGGTCTATCTCGCCGAGGATCTGAATCTGGCGGGCCGCCCGGTGGCGATCAAGGAGAATCTCAACAACCATGAAGAGGCGCAGCGCCAGTTCCGTCGCGAGGCGGTGCTGCTTGCTCATCTGCGCCACCCCCATCTGCCGCAGGTCCTCGACTACTTTATTGAGCCGGGTAGCCATCAGTATCTGGTGATGGAATATGTGCCGGGCGAGAACCTGCAGGAGGTGATCCGCAGCAAAGGGCCGCTGCCGGTTCAGGAGGCAGTTGCTTGTGTTGATCAGATTATGCAGGCGGTCGCCTACATGCACGGGCAGCGCAACCCGGAGAATGGCCACCGCCGCCCCATCATCCATCGCGACATCAAGCCTGCCAACATCAAGCGCACGCCGGAAGGGCGCTATCTGCTGGTCGATTTTGGCATTGCCAAGCAGAATTCGCTCACGGTGCAAGTCACCGCGGTCAGCGCCCGCGCGCTGACGCCCGGCTATGCGCCGATCGAGCAGTATGGCGCCGGCACCGACGAGCGTTCGGACATTTACGCCCTGGGCGCCACCCTTTACGCGCTGCTCACCGGCAAAACGCCACCCAGCAGCATCGACTTGGCCGCCGGTGCGCCGCTGCCTCCCCTGCGCAGTCACAACAGCAAGATCTCCGCCGATCTTGCCAGGGCAGTAGAGCGCGCTATGAAGCTCAATGCCGGTGAGCGCTTTGCCAATATTGACGAGATGTACGCGGCCATCACCGGCCGCGCGATCCCCACGACGCCGATCACGACCGGATCGCTGCCCTGGCGCACGTACGCGCCGCCGTTGGCACACGACCTGGGCCATCGCGGGTATGGCGGCGCTTGTGGTGCTCTCGATCTGGCTGCTCCTGGCGAATTCTGAGGAGAGCGCACCCCAAAGTGGAGCCAGCAGCAGCGTGGAAGGCGCCTGGACGCCGGCGGCCCAGGCCGTTGCCGCGACAGCCGCCGCACCGGCGCCCTCATCCCCGGTCAGCGCCACTTTATTGGCGGGGCGTTCGGCGGCGGCAGAACTAGGCGACGCGGGGCCGGTGGCAAACTCCACCGGCCCCGCTACACCCTCGCCGACCGTCACACTGGCCGCAACGCAGGCGGAGAGCAGCGCCGAAATGGAGCACCGGGTACATCCCACCCACACCCCTACCACGACGCCGACAAAGACACGGGTTCCCACCAGAACACCGATCTCTACCAACACGCCGGCCGCAACACCAACAGCGTCGCCATCGCCCACACCTACCCGCACCCCTCTCCCTGCCGCGGTCGCAACGACGAGTAATCAGGTGGCTACGCCACCGCCCCCGGACAACGACATGATGGCCGGCCCGCGCTCCGCAGTGATCCTGGCGCCTGGCGACAATCACCGCAGCAACAGCCCGACGCTCTTTATCTGGCAGGCCGATACAGATCTGGGGCCGGGACAGGAGTTTGAGGTAGTCTTCTGGCGGGCAAATGGAGAGAGTGAGGCAGAGGCAAAAGGATTAGTGCGTTCCTCGCCTTCAGCGGAAATGTTTCTGCAGG
>JACSRH010000234.1 GCA_014879855.1 Caldilineaceae bacterium
ACATAGCTGCCTCCTTTTAGAAAGCGGAACCACACAACGTGAGCCGATACGAAAATTTGCGTCGATCGATGAAGACAAGCGATGCACGGTCAGGGTCGGCGGTGATAGCGGCTTAGCGGGACTAATTACTGAGACAGGCAAAGTATAGCGCCTTTGTAGCCAAATAAGCAACCACTTTGCAAGTTTACGTCAGCCATAACGAACCGGGACAAACCAATTCCATCTGTTATAATGCACGGCATGTCCATCAAAGTTCTCACGCCAGAAGTCGCTTCTAAAATTGCCGCGGGCGAAGTCGTCGAACGTCCTGCCAACGCCGTCAAGGAGTTGGTGGAGAACAGCCTCGACGCCGGCGCCACCGAGATTCGCGTCGAGGTGCGGGAAGGGGGGCGCCGCCTGCTGCGTGTGATCGACAACGGGCATGGCATTCCAGAGCAGGAAATTCCACTGGCCTTTGAGCGCCACGCCACCAGCAAGCTCAGCACAGCCGAGGATCTCAACCACATCGCCACCTTCGGCTTTCGCGGGGAGGCGCTCTTTAGCATCGGCGCAGTCAGCCAGGTCACGCTGACCAGCCGCCATGTAAGCCAAGCCTATGGCGCCAGCGTACGCATCGATGGCGGCGTGATTCACCCGATGACCCGAGCGGGCGCGCCAGTGGGCACTACCGTCAACGTCGAGCACCTTTTCTTCAATGTGCCCGCACGCCAGAAATTTCTGCGCACAGCCGCGACCGAAGCCGGTCAGATCGCCGCCATCGTCCAGCACTATGCGCTGGCCTATCCAGAACGTCGTTTCAGCTTTGTCAACGAAAGCCGGCTGGTGTTTCAGTCCACAGGCAGCGGCGATCTGAGCGACGTGCTGATCATGATTTACGGGCGCGAGAACGCACAGCAGATGGTCAGCTTGACCCGCGCCCCGCGCGACAATAGCGCCGGGCTTGACAATTTGGCGCTGGACGTCGATTTCCAAGGCGGCGCGCCCGCGCGTGCGCCGGGCAAAGACGAGCCCCAGGCTGTGAGCGTAACCGGTTATGCCAGCCTCCCTAGCCTCACGCGCGCCAACCGCAGCGCCATCGACTTGTTTGTCAACCGCCGCTACGTCGAGGATCGCAGCCTGACTCACGCGGTGGTGCAGGCGTATCACACCCTGTTACCCGTGGGGCGCTATCCGATAGCCGTGATCTTTGTGGAGATCGACCCTTCGCTGGTGGATGTCAACGTGCATCCGCAGAAGACGCAGGTGCGCTTTGTCGAGGAACGGCGCATCTTTGCGGCCGTGCAAAAAGCGGTGCGACGCACGATCATCAGCGTGGCGCCGATCCCGGATCTGGGCGTCGACGAGGCAGGTCGCCTGGTGCGTCCCGAAGGTGAAACAGGCGTGTTGCCACCGGGATGGGCCACGCGCCATGACACGATTCTCGGTGCAGGCGCACAATCACACTTCGACATGATCGCACCGCCGCCGCGCTCCACGCATCTGCTGCCAGGCATTGTGCAGGAGACAGTGCAGGGGCCGCCTTCAGACGCAGCAAAACCTGCTGTCCCTGCGCCGAGCCGCCAGTCAGCCCCACTGACGAACGCCACGCCTAAACTGCCGCCGCTGCGCGTGGTGGGTCAGGTCGGCGCCATGTACGTCGTGGCCGAAGGGCCGGAGGGACTTTTTCTGATCGACCAGCACGCCGCGCACGAGCGTATCCTGTACGAACAATTTATGCTGCAACGCGCCGGCAGCAAAGCTGCCGTGGCGCGCCAACATTTGCTAGACCCGTTGACCCTGCATGTCGGCGCTATGCTGACCGGCCAGGTCGCCGCGCACCTGGAGGCGCTCCAGCACGTCGGTTTTGAGATTGAACCCTTTGGCGGTGACGCGTTCCTGGTGCGCGGCGTGCCGGCCGTGCTCGCGGGCGAAGATCCGCAGCGTGTGTTGGAGGAGATCGTCGTCACGCTGGGCGAACGCCGCAACCTGGTCGGCGAAGGCATGGAGGTCCAGTTGGTGAAGATGGTGTGCAAGCGCGCGGCGATCAAGGCCGGCCAACTGCTCAGCGACATCGAAATGCAGGAATTGGTGCGCCAATTAGAAGAATGTCAATCCCCGCGCACCTGTCCGCACGGTCGCCCGACGATGATCCAACTTTCGGCAAATGAACTGGAAAAGGCGTTTGGGCGGCTCTAAACGCTATTTCTATCATGCGAACTTACCCTCAACGGACTGGCCGGCTTACACGCCCTAACGGCCTCTGATCAATTACCCTTCGCCTGTCAAACCAAAACATCCAGAAATGGCGTGCTATTTTCATGAGACTCCCATGACGCCGCGGCGCGTATGCGCAGCCAGGCATAAGGAGGCGCGTGCAACGACAGACAACGCGTCAATCGGGGGAAAGCCTACTTTCCTAGCGCAAACACCTGCTAAAGTGGGAAAACCCATTATGACCGAACTCGTTGCGCAGGGATATACTTCTAACAAAGTGAGGCAATCATGTATACACACCGAATTGTATTCACCATAGCCATCACGGCGCTTTTGAGCGCTTTTCTCTTGCCCGCACCGGCTTCAGCGCAGGCTGCAAGTTGCGCCCAGACAGTAACAGTGCAGGCTGGCGACACTCTTTCCACCATTGCCAGCCGCGTGTTGGGTAATGCCGCCGCCTACGACCGGATTGTCGCGGCCACGAATGAGGTTGCCGCCGTCGATAGCAGTTTCGCCACCATCGAAAGCGCCAACCGCTTGAACATCGGCTGGAAGTTGTGCATTCCCAGCGCGGCGCAAGGCGCGCCAGTCTCGGCGGCTACGCCCAGTCCCGCCAACGCACCCACACCGGCTGCCGAAGACGAAGGCGGTCTGGTCGAGGTCGAGCCATTTGATGGCGAAGCGTTGACGATCGACTACCTGCGCACGCAGCGCTACCCTGATCAGCAACTTGTGATCGAAGAGGAACTGACGCCTGGCGCCAACTATGATCGCTATATCGCCTCCTATCTTTCCGAGGGGTTGCGCATCAACGGGCTGCTGACCGTGCCGCGCGGCGAGACGCCAGCAAGCGGCTGGCCGGTGATCATCTTCAACCACGGCTACATTCCGCCCGCTGTCTACCGCACGACCGAACGCTACGTAGCCTATGTCGATGGCTTTGCGCGCAGCGGCTATATCGTCTTTCGCCCCGATTATCGGGGACACGCCTTCTCGGACGGGGAGGCGCGCGGTGCGTATGGCTATCCCGACTATACGATCGACGTGCTCAACGCCACCGCTGCGCTGAAGAACTATCCTGACGCGGACCCGGATCGCATCGGCATGTGGGGGCATTCGATGGGGGGCTACATCGCGCTGCGCGCCATGGTAACCGACCCGGACATCAAGGCGGGGGTGATCTGGGCGGGCGTCGTCGCCGACTATCCGGATCTGCTCACGCGTTGGCGGCGTCCGAACAACACACCCGCGCCGGCGGTCGTGACCACGCAGGCGCGCCGCTGGCGCGCGCAGCTTCAGGAGCAATACGGCACGCCCGCAGAGAATCCAGACTTTTACGCGTCGATTTCAGCCAACAGCTATCTGGATAACCTGTCCGGCCCCCTCCAATTGCACCACGGAACGGCCGATGAGTCGGTGCCGTATGAGTTCTCGACCACGCTGCTGGATCAGGTGGAAGCGGTGGGGCAGTCAGCCGAGCTTTACACCTATCGCAACGACGACCACAATCTCGCGCAGGGCTTTAGCGAGGCAATGGCGCGCTCGATTGCTTTCTTTGATGAGCATGTGAAGAACAGCTTGGAGTAAGCGCGGCAGAGTCGCGGCAAACGCTACAACGGATTCAAGGAAACAACGGATTTGCTCTGCTCGTCACTGGCTTGCATCCAAGTCGAAAGTACTGATCGCCAGGTTGAACACTTATGCGGAACATCTTCCAGGAAGCTTTGAAGCTTCCTGGAAGATTGTAGACCAGCATGATTTATAACCTAGATATCAGCAAATCCGCTTTTTCCCCGAATCCATTGTAGCGTACGGATTTTTACTCCACAATCACCCTGTCGCTGGCGCTGCGGCCAAAGACTTCCGGCGCATACATTTCCTCCGCCTTGGCTGGCGGCGTGACGAACTCGCCCGGTGTGGTGGCGCGCGCCACGTAACTGTAGTTGTAGACGCCATCCCACAGCAGCGGCGTGAAGGCTTCGGCGCCCGCGTCGCGCAGGTTCTGATGGTCGTACCACGGCCCCCACCACCGCCAGTAGCCACCGTCATTCGTGGCGTTCGGGTCCGCAGGCACGCTTTCGGAGACGGCCAGATCCGGGTTGATGATCTCCAGACCCGCGGGCAGGCGGTCGACTAGCGCCACGTGATAGCGGCGATTGACCGCCACCAGCGTCAGGCGGATGCGCACGCGCGCGCCGGCCTTGACGCGCCAGACGCCGTTGTCGTCGCGCCGCACGTCCGCGGGATCATCCACCGCTTCGTAGGTGCGCTGCACGACAAAACCCCTATCCAGCGGGTCGAGACCCAGGTCGGTCGATGCGTAGCGCAGACCCAGCCGGTAGTAGAGGCGGCCGTCACCCTCTTTGCTGATGACGAGATCCTGCGCGCCCTGCTGCTCAACCAGCAGACTCATCGGCACGACAGTCTGCTGCGTCTCAGTCGTGCGTCCCTCATGCGTGTGCTCGGCGACATAGACGTCGCCCAGCCACATGCGCGCCACAAAGTCCGGTGTGGCCGCCTCGAAGGTGTTGAAGTAGCGATCCATCGCCAGCAACACGAAGACATTCTCCTGCGTGTTGCTCCAGCGCCCATTGGTGCGGCCATTCATCAGCCCGGCCACCACCTTGGGAATCAGGTCACTGTCGGGCGCCTCCTGGATGAGGGCATCAAGCACGATCGCATCGGTGCGCCGGTTGGAGTGCAGCAGCACCCACTCCTGGTCGTCGTAGGAGGTGATGAAGTTGGCCGCGCCCGGCGTCTCCACCGCGCGGTTCTGGATATTGCGTTGAATGGCGGTGACAATCTCCGTTGCCGACGGGTCATCGGCCAGCACCTGCCACAGCCACGCCTGCGCTTCCAGCGACTGCTGATCGGGCGGCAGTTGGTTGTAGAGGTCGCGCGCCTTGATGTAGTCAGCGTCACCCATCAGGTTGCGCACGTAGACCGCATAGCTGCTAATAACGTGGCGCGTCTTGGCGCTGTACCACGCGGGATAATATTGCTCGATGCTGCGCAGGTAACTCAGCGCGGCGTCCAGCATCTCCTGTGGCACAGCGTAGTCCTTCATGCGCGCCGTGACCAGGGCGTGGGCCACGAAAACTGAGTTGTATGGAATCGATTCGCGACCCTTGGTCCAGTAGGGGAAGCCGCCATCCCAATTCTGCATCAGCCGCAACGTGGCGATGTCGCGCTGCATCGCCGCCACAATCGCTTCGTCGGAAGGCAGGTCAGGCGACTGGAACGCGGTCAGCACATCGCGCAACGCGGCCACACTCATGATGCGCGCGCCAAGCTGTTCAGAGCACTCGAACGGATAGGCTTGCAGATAGAGGAAGGCGTCGGTGAGCGTCGCCAGCGCGGTGGAAGAAGTGCTCAGCTCCAGCCCGCCAAACTGTGGGAAGACATCCTGTGGCTGCGCGATCGGCTGTGCGACCGCGCCTTCATCGAGCACGCCGTAGGTGGCAAACGCTTCCGTCGTCGCTGGCGTGTAGACAGGCAGATCCGCGGTGGCGGCGTCGGCGTAGGCGCCTGAAACCGCGGCGAATTGGACGCGCGCCGTGCCCACACTGTCGGTCGAGGCGGCGAAGCGCACCTCGACGCGGTCGTTGGCAGGCACTTCGACGCGCTGGCCCTGGGCGCCATCAAGCTTAAGGTTGGTGGCTTCGGCCACGACATCGACCGTCAGCGCCGCGTCGGTCTGGTTCTGCACCACGACAGGCAATTCAAAGCGGTCGCCAAAGTTGAGGAAACGCGGCGCGGAGGGACGCACCATCAACGGCAGCCGCGCCGTGAGGTTGCTTTCCGCGGAGCCGAATTGCTGCTCGGTGACTGCCACGACCATCAGCCGATAGCGCGTCAGGTTATCGGGCAGCTTGTAGGTGACATAGAGTGCGCCGTCGGCGTCGGTGCGTTCAGCCGGGGCAAAGAGCGCCAGCGGGTTGAAGTCCGTGCGCACACCGATGGGCGTCGCCGCGGCCTGGTCGCTCGCCGCAGATTCCTCCCTGGCGGCTGCCATCTCCATTGCCGGAGCCTCGGCAGGGGCCGCGGCCGGCATGGCCATCATGGCGCCGTCCGCCATCGCCATGCCGGCGGTGGCAGTTGCGGCAGGCCCGCCGCCGATGCCACCTGCGCCATTCTGGGCGGCGAGCAGGTCAGGATTGGCGAGCACCAGGCTGCTGCGCCCATAGTAACTGCTGGTGTCGGCGCCGCGGGCGCTGTAAAAGGTTGTCAGCGGGTCGGCGAGCTGATAGCCGGTCAACGCCAGCACCGCCTCATCAACGACGACGATGGCGAGTTCGGCGCCTTCCACGGGGGCGCCCTGCGCATCCATCACCTGCACGGTCACGCCGGTTTCAGCGCCCGGATCGAGGCTGGTGGCGTCAGGCGTGATCTCGACCGTGAGCGCACGGCTCAGCGGCGGGATGTTCAGTTGCAATGCACCTGTGGCGTAGGCTGGCTGCGCCGGTGCGCTCTCGATGGGCTTGCCCTTGTCGTCCAACCGTGGAGCCATGCCGTTGACATCGACCTGGATGTTCAGATTGGGGAGATGCGCCTCCTCGATCGGAATCTCCAGCGTGGCCGCGCCGCCGTCGAGCGAAAAGTTCTCCGTGTAGAGGATGCCGCTGCGCGCCACGGTGAGCAGTCCCGACCCTGTGGCAAAGGGCGCCTGCACCAGGATGCGCGCAGTGTCGCCTGGCGTATACTCTTCCTTGTCCGGCACAAGCACCAGTTCCTGCTGCGTCAGGTCGCGCGAGGGCACGCGCGCGCCGCCGCTGACCCACGCCGTGACGACCGTGCGGTTGAGCCGCTCGGCATCGTCGCGCACTTCGGCGGTGACGCGGTATTCGCCGCCGTCGCCCGTGGGCAGCGAGCACTGCACCGGTTCGCCTGCCGAGGTCAGATCGCAACGCTGCTCGTCGACTTCCTGCTGCACCCATTTGCCCCCCTCGAAGATCCACGCCAGCCGCACACTGCGCACGCTGACAGGGACATCGGCGGCAACATTGCCATCGACATCGGTGACGATCACCGCGTAGTCCAGCGGATCGCCCTGCTCGGCAAAATAGGCGTCGCTGCGCAAACCAACATAGAGCTTGGACGGGTGGACGAGCAGGTTGGTCTGCGCAGCCCAGGTCTGACGGTTGACATCCATCACCGCGGCTGCGGCGTTGACGCTGTACGGCTGCGGCTTCTCTGACGCAAGAAAGGTCATCTTCAGGTAGTGATTGCCGGTCGGGTCGGTGCGTGCAGCATAGCTCTGGCTGCCGACGTTGTTGTTCTGGCCAGGATAGTAGTAGTCCATATAACCGCCGCCGCGCGCGCCGTACCACCACGGCGTCCACTCGCCAAAGATAAACTCCGACCAGTTGGGTGGTGTGTAGGAAGTAGGATCCGCGCTGACGGTCCAGGTCGCGTCGGCGCCGGGCAACGGGCCGCCAGCATAGTATTGCGCCGAGACCGCGACGATGGCCTCATCCCCCAGGTAGTAGGGGCCTGTGCTTTCATTGCGTGCGGTCACCTCGAACTCAGGGCGGCGGAACTCCTGAATCTGGAAGCTGTGATAGTAGTTGCCGTAGATCGGCGTGTTGCGCGTGCTGAGCTGCACGCTGGCATAGCCGAGATTGCTGTTCTCTGGGAGCGTGAAGGCCAGGTCAAAGCCGCCCAGGTCGGTCATCGGCGCCGCACCCTGAGCGATCTGATTGCCCTGCGGGTCGGTGACGACATAATCGATCACTGCCTTGCTGACGGCGTCGAGACGCACGTCGCCGGTGGGGCCAGCGCCCAGCGTGCGCATCCAGCCCTTGAGATGCACCTCCTCGGTGGGGCGGTACATCTGCCGGTCGTCGAAGACAAACCAGCTTGCCTGGTCCGAGCGATCCACCTTCTGCCAGCCGGAATCGCTCCAGTAGTAGGCGGACTGGGGCAGAAAGGCGACATCGTCGCCCAGTTGAGCGACCAATTGCTTGTCCGGGGCGCTCGCCAGCTCGAAGCGCGCCATGCCGTTGCTGTCCGTCGTCGCCTGTTGACTGTTTGGCATCAGCGTCAACGCGACGCCTGCCAGCGGCTCGCCTGTGTCCAGCGCGGTGGCCCATGCGGCCATTTCCACCTGGTCATGGATAACGTCGAGGCCGATATTGGTCACCTGCACCCACGATTGAATAACCGGCTCGTAGCGGTTGGGGAAGAGCAGGCCGAGCAACGAAGGCGGGGTATCGACAATGACGATCACATGACCAAAGCGGCCGTTCAGCGCCGCGGTGAGGTCGATGTTGGTCTCGGTGAGCGTATCGGGCGCCGCGTCAACTTCGACGGTGGCGTCAATGACCTGACGACCAGGCGGCTTGCGATTTGGATCACGGTAATATTCATTGAGATAGGTGAGATACGCCGGCCAATCCTCCGGCGTGACCGCGTAGCCGCGCACGCGCACCTTGGTCATGTTCACCGAATAGACGGGGAAGGTCGGCGTGGCCGCGGTGGGGTCGAGCGTAACCAGCGTCTGGTTCGGCCCGGTCATGAACGCGCTCATGCTGCCGGTGTAAAACGTCAAGGTGACGGGTTCGCCCAACGTCTGGCCAAAAATATCCTCGATCTGATCGCTGAGCGTGACCTGATAGGTTGAACGCCCTGCGGTCAAGCCGCTGATTGAAAGATTGTCGTATCCACCGCTGACAACCATGTTGTCGATCGCCGGCTCGACGGCGACGAAATCGTTGCTGATCTTCTCAACGTTCAACGGATTGTTGAAGCGAACATAGAAAGGTTGGCTCGGCGAACAAGCGTCGCTGCCTCCCCGACAGTTCTGGTCCACCACGCGCAGGGCGGCATAGGTCTGGAAGCTGAACGACTGTACATCCGTCGTCGTCAGCGGGCCTTCGGCGGAAGGCGTCCCCGGCCCCACGTTGATCGTGACGGTGGCGTCGGGCGGGAAGGCTTCTGTGGCGCGGAAGGCCAGCCAGCGGTCGTCCGCGTAGCGCGTGGCGTAGTAGCTGATCTCTTTGTCGGCTGCGATCTCCTCGGCAGTCGCCAGACGCAGCGCGTATTGGCGTCCACCGGCCAGCGCGCGCATCGTCGCCAGCACCGCGTCGCGATCGATGCGCTGGTCGAAGGCTACGAACAACAGCGGCTCGCGCGGCTGCGGGCCAAACGTTGGATACGCCTGCACTGCCGTTGGCGCGGGGGTGCGGAAGCGCCACGTGACTGCGTCTTCCAACACGCCGCCGGTGGCGGAGGTCGTGCCCGCGGGCACTTCGACCGTGTACTCCGTCGCCATCGGGAAGCGATTGAGGTCGTCGCTGTGATATTCAAACGAAAGCGTCTGCACGCCCAGCCATTTCCACACGCCGGGCAGGTCGGGCGTCACCTTGACGGGGACATCCTCGGCGGCCAGCGCGTCGAGGGTGTTGAGCGGGACCATCGGCTGGTTGAAGGTGACGTTGATGAAGGGTGCGATGGGAATCTCACCTTCGGGGGCATAGCGCAGCACGGCGAGCGGGCCGGCGCTGACCTCCGGCGCGGCGATGCCGCTGCCGGGCGGCGGGAAGCTCTGTGTGACAACCTCGCTGGCGGTCACGGGTGGCAGCGACTGCGGCGGCAACTTGAAAGGCTCCACATCAGTGGCTTCTGCTTCAATGGGCGGCATTCGCTCCAGGATCGGCTGCACCGCGGCGACGTCGAGCGGCTGAGAAGACGCCATTGCCAGCGGCGAAGGCGGCTGTGGCAAGGCAATACCTTCACTCAGCAATAATTCCAGCCCGTTGATGGTGGCCGGCGTCGGCTCTGCATTCGTGGACACAGGCATTCCCTCCTGTGAAATGGGGGAAACGGGTGACTGCACCAGAGGCGACTGCAATCCAGCCACAGGACGGCTGTCACTGCGCAGCGCGCGGCCCCCTGTGGCGCCTGCGGGCCATCCTGCGCCAGCAATGATCGATACGACGACAAGCGTGCTGACGAGAGTCAGCAGGGTGCGGCGCGAAATGAAACGAACGTGCATAAGACCTCCTCTGGCTGGGGCTGCTTTTTCACCACGTATGACGATGCAATGCGTCAGTCGGTGCGCCTCACGCACGATCATAGACTGTTTTTCGCGCAGGCGCAACCAAAGAGAGGACGGTCAGGAGGTGAGGAATGTTCCAGAGGGGAGATCCGCACGATCTAAAAGCAACTGAAAAATCCATTCAACTTGGTCTGTATGGAGAAGCGACCGGCGATGTGCATCTACAATAATACCGAGTGTACCTTTGACATGCAGGCCTAAAGCTAACGCCTGTCTGCGAGCAACTTCGTCATCAAGCAGAACCCAATCCGCTCTTTCTCGACGAGCGAGCCAAATGGCGGCGCGTTCACCACGATGCAAGGAAGTTTCGCTTTCTGATAAAAGCTCCTCTGCATCAATAGTCACTACTGTCAGTTCGCGCCGTGTAACAGCTATTTGAACAACATAAGCATCCGGCTGCCCAAGTTCTAAGCCACGTTCAACAACTTCTTGGTGTACATCCTTAGAGACAAGCAAGGGACGGTATAATTGGTGCAAGAGAGGGATCAGACCAAGCTTACCCAAAGCAATAAGTGGCCCAGCATTGCTGACCGCTTTCATGCCAGTTCGTCTGCTGCCATTTCTTCAGACCATCCAGGCTTGACGCCGGCAGCTTGCGCTTGGCGAATCATCTCAGGCCGTGAACAGCCGGCAATTTCGGCTGCACGTGCAAAAGATACAATGCCACGCGCGTACAGGGTGAGCGCTTCCTGGATCTTCAGTTGCGAAAGACCCAAAAGCACCAGTTCTTCAAGGCGGTTTTGATAAGGTCTAACCTGTTGCGCCAGATCTTCTGAAAGTTCAATCACAATCTGTTTTATATCTTTATCTACTCTGTTTGCTACACAGCTGTCTGTCTTAAGCGGTAACACCCAAGAGGCAAAGAGCGTCACCTGCACGCCCCTCGCCTCCTGGGTTGCCATCTACTGTTCTTCGATCGTGATCGTCTGGATCGTATCGCTGATCGTCAGGCTCGACAGGATGTCAACACCCTCGACCACCTTGCCAAAGAAGCTGTACGCCTCGTTCACGTCGGCGGGCGGCGGCGAGAGCGCCAGGAACAACTGGCTGCCGCTGGCGATAACGCTGCCGTCAGCATCCTGCGTCAGCGAGCGATAGGCGACGGCCCCGACGTCCAGGGTTTGGGGCAGACCAACCTCCGGTTTGAAAGTGTAGCCGGCATCCATCGTCGGGTCGTTGCTTGGCGCGCCGATCACCACCAGTTGCTCCGGGCTGACGTCGTTGACCGGGGTGTTGTCGTAGAAGCCCAGGTTGGCCAGCACGACGAAGTTGTTGACTGCCACTGGCGCGTCGTCGTCAAAGAGCGACATGACAAACTCGCCCTGCGAGGTGGCGACGGTTGCCGTGTAGCTCTTGGCGGCGTCGATCACCATGTCCGGTGCAGTATTGAAGATGTTGGCTTTTTCTTCCCCAGGCAGGTCGGCCAACGGGCGGTCGCCCTGCATGCTGGTGGGCGGGAACGGCGTGGGCGTGGGCGGGAGCGGCGTCGGCGTCGGCAGCAGGCTTGTGTCGCTCTCCTCGATGGTGATGGTCTGGATGACGTTGCCGGGTTCCGTCGGGTTGGCGCTCGGATCGCGCAGCGTGAGCTTGCTCAGCACGTCGTCACCCTCGATCACTTCGCCAAAAATGGTGTGGTTGCCGTCGAGCCAGGGCGTCGGCGCAAAGGTGATAAAGAACTGGCTGCCGTTGGTGCCCGGCCCCGCGTTCGCCATTGCCAACAAGCCACGGCGGTCGAAGGTGGCGCCCGGCCAGAATTCGTCGGCAAACTCATAGCCCGGCCCGCCCATGCCGGTGCCCGTGGGGTCGCCAGCCTGCGCCATGAAGTCTTCGAGCACGCGGTGGAAGGTTGTGTTGTCGTAGAAGCCTTCACGCGCCAGGAAGACAAAGTTGTTGACGGTCGTCGGCGCACGGTCAGCGAAGAGCTGCACCTTGATGTCGCCCTGGTCGGTCTTAAGTGTGGCGTAATAATACTTGGCCGGGTCGATGGTCATTTCCGGCGCGGCGCTGTACATGCCGTCGCGTGCGGCCACCTCTTCCGCAGCTTCTGGCGCAGCAGCTTCTGGCGCAGCAGCTTCTGACGCCACAGTCTCAGTCACACCTGCTTCTGCCGTCACTTCACCTGCTGATTCCTGTGCAGGCGCGCCCGGCATACTGCACGCGGCAACGACCCATAACGCTATGACTAGCGCAACAATTAGACCAGCCGTCGCGACTGTCCCCTGTATTTTCGACGAAACCTTGCTCATGCAGCCTCCCCGGCCAATTTGACTAATAACTCACCTGCTACTGTAACTGTTGCCACCGCCGCGCCTGATCCCTTCATGGCCGCGCGCAACTCTTCGGTCATCTTCGCCACTTTATGATCGCGATTGTCGTGGAAGACATGAGTGGCGCCTTCGAGCAGCCAGCGGCTATCGCTCTTGTCGACGAGCGCGTGCAACAACGGTGCCAGCGCCGGCTTGCCCATCCGCGCCAGGACATCAGCCGATCTCCACCGGATGCCGGCATCATCGGCCTCCAAGAGATCGATCAGCGTGCTGATCGCTTCAGGGGTGGGATGGCTGCCCAGATAATCGATCGCCGCCTCACGATCTTGGCTCGCAACTGATGGTTTTGAGGCCGTCTGTATGGCCTCGTTGACGGAAGAATATAACATGACTTCACTCCTTGTCGGATACTGGGTGGGCGCGCCCCACACAGGCTAAGCGTCTATTCAGAAATTCCTGCGAACTATCCCATAGTAAAAAGGCATCACGAAACATCGCCACCAATTTCTGGATGAAGACCAGACCGATTCACGCCCACAGAACCTGGAAAAAGAATTACGCTAAGATAACACAACCGCTGGTCATTCAGCCACTTCAAGATTGGCCTTGCCACCGTACAGATCCCACCACGGCTTGGCGCCCTTCGCCACGATCTTATTCAGCGCGGTGATATTCTGGACGCCGCGATCTTCCAGCCAATCGACCAGCGCATCAAAGCCCTGTTGTGCAAAGATCGGGATGCCATCCTGCCAGGTGGCGCGGCCACAAAGCACGCCAGAGAAGGGTGTGCCAGCTTCCGCAGCCAATTCCAGCGTCTCGCGGAAGACGTCGTCGCTCACGCCGGCGCTCAGGTAGATAAAGGGTTTCTGCGCCACACTGGCCGCGTCGCGGAAGAGCGCCATGGCCTCCGCCTTGCTGTACGCCTTGACGCCCTGATAAGTCGAGGCGCCCTCTACGTAACTCATATTGATCGGCGCCTCGACCTTGAGCACGTCAACGCTGTATTCCGGCTTGGAGAACTCGGCCATGTACGCCTTGACCATCGCCGGCTTTGCCTTGGCAAAGTCAAGCCCCTTGGCATCGCCCAATGCATCGTTGTAGCAGAGCGGCTCCAGAAAGAAGGGCACATCCTCCGCCTTGCACTCGCTGCCGACGCGCTCGATAAACGCCTGCTTGACAGTATTTACGCGCGCGGGATGCGCGGGATTGTAATAGAGCAGCACCTTGATCGCGGTGGCGCCCGCGGCGACCAGCCGGCGCACGCTCCATTCCGGCAGCAAATCGGGCATCCGGCTATCGTCAGTCGTATCGTAACCGGTCTTTTCATAGGCAAGCAGCACCCCTGTGCCAGGCGCGCGCACCTCGAGCGCGGGCAGGCCGAACTCCGGGTCCATCAGGATCGCGCTGGCGTGCTTGGTCAGCACCTGGGTGACGGCTGTTTTGAACTGCGTCATTTCCTCGGCGGAGACAGGTGCGCCGCCGCGCGCCTTGCTGATCGACTTTTGCAGCGAGCCACGCTGATCCATGGCAGCGGCTGCGATTACGCCGCGCTCATTGGCGCAACTGTTGATGCCGGTGAATTTACCTTTGGAGAGTGTTACTTTTGCCATTAGAACCTCCTATGCATCGATAAACCTATGGTGAGTCCATTGCCGTTGAGTATATTTACCATCTGCCGAACAAGGGTTAACGGTTTGCGTGGCGCTGAGGTTCAAATCGCCGCTGCCGGCGCCGGTCTGCATAGCCTGTGGAGCGCAGGATCAGCTTCTTGATTTCATCCACCCAGAGCACCATGCTCGCCATGCCGATGCACAAGGCCCAGTCCATCAAGCCAATGGGCGTCGTGCCAAAGGCCTGATTGAGCAGGGGTGTGTAGACGACAACGACTTGCAAAGCCGCCGACAACGCCACGGCCCCCCACAGAAGCGGATTGGAAAAGAGATAGCGAAAAGCGCTGGTGTAATCTGAACGCGCGTTGAAAACATTGAAGAGCTGGCAGAAGACCAGCGTCGTAAAGGCCAGCGTGCGTGCAAAGATCATCTCTCCGTTGCCTCGCGCCAACCCGCCCGGCAGGGCGATATCCATTACGACCAGCGTGACCACGGCCATGACCAGACCTGTCAATCCAAAGCCGAGCCACATTTCCCGGTTGATCACACGGTCGTGGCGCGGGCGCGGCGCCCGCTGCATGACCGTCGGGTCAACCGGATCCACCCCCACGGCCAACGCGGGCGCGGCATCCGTCAGCAGGTTGATCCACAAGATCTGCGTCGCCAGCAGCGGCACAATAAAGAATTCACCCGCCTCCGATACCAGCCCGATAAGGCCAGCCAGCACAACGCCGAGAAACATCGTCAGCACCTCGCCGATATTGGAGGAAATAAGGTAGCGCAGAAACTTGCGGATATTGTCGAAGATCGAGCGCCCCTCCTCGACCGCAGCGACAATCGTCGCAAAATTGTCGTCAGTCAGGATCATGTCTGCGGCTTCTTTGGAAACATCGGTGCCGGTGATGCCCATTGCCACGCCGATGTCGGCCTGCTTGAGCGCCGGCGCGTCGTTGACGCCGTCCCCGGTCATCGCCACCACATGGCCGTCGGCGCGCAGGGCCTGGATAATGCGCAGCTTGTGTTCGGGGCTGACGCGGGCGTAGATGGAATGCTCGCGCACCGTCGCCAGCAATTGGTCGCTGTCCATTTGCTCCAGATCGGCGCCCCGGATCGCTTTGGCGCCGGCAGGCACGATGTTGAGTTCGGCGGCAATGGTGGCGGCGGTGACAGGATGATCGCCTGTAATCATGATCACGCGGATGCCGGCGCGCTGCGCAGTGGCGACGGCCTCCTGCGCCTCTGGCCGCGGGGGATCAATGATGCCGACGATGCCGATAAAGATCAGCTCGTTTTCCAATGCTTCGCCGGCTTCGTCATAATGTTCTTCAGCGATGCGGCGATAGGCGATGCCGAGTGTACGCAATGCTTCGCCGGCCAGCGTCTCGACGGCGGCCAGCAGCTCTGCGCAGCGTTCCTTACTCAGTGGGACGATCTCATCTCCAACCCGCTCGTGCGTACAGCGCGTCAGCAAAACATCGGGCGCGCCTTTGGAAACAACAGCCACTGTTTTGGCGTGGTCGACGTCGGTCTGCACGGTGCTCATCAGCTTGCGATCGGAGGAAAAAGGCACTTCCCCGACGCGCTGAAAGCGACGATTCAACTCGTCGGGGCCAAGCCCGATTTTGCGCGCGGCCACGACTAACGCCGCCTCCGTGGGGTCGCCCTGGATGGCCCAGATGCTCTCCTTCTCTTCGAGCACGGCATTGTTGGCCAGCGCGCCGCCTTGCAGCGCGCGACGCACTTCATTGATCAGCACGGGATCGTCAACCGGTTGGTCGGAGCCATGCAGCAGCAAGTCGCCGGTGGGCGCGTAGCCAATGCCGGTCACATCAACGCGCCCGCTGGGCGTGATGACCGTGCGCACCGTCATTTCGTTCTTAGTCAGCGTGCCGGTTTTGTCTGAGCAGATGACGGAGGCGGAGCCAAGCGTCTCGACGGCGGCCAGCTTGCGCACAATGGCGTTGCGTTTCACCATGCGCTGCACCCCTAACGCCAGCACCACCGTCAGGATCGTGGGCAGACCTTCCGGCACAGCCGCTACGGCCAACGAGACGCCCAACACCAGCGTTTCCACCAGACCCGCGAAGGAAGTCACGCGGTCCACGAGCAAAATCGTGGCGATCACAAGGACAGCAATCAGGATCACGCCGATGCCCAGTTTACGGCCGACATCTTCAATCTCCAGCGAAAGTGGCGTCTTTTCCTCGGGCGTGGCCTGCATGAGGCCGGCGATCTTGCCCATTTCGGTGTCCATACCGGTCGCCGTCACCACCGCATGGCCGCGGCCAAAGGTGGCTACCGTGCCGCTGAAGATCATGTTGGTGCGGTCGCCCAAGTCCGCCTCCCCGTCGATGGGGGCGGTGGTTTTGGTGACTGGCTGACTTTCACCCGTCAACGCGGCTTCCGCCATCTGCAACGAGGTCACGTCGATAAGGCGGCCATCGGCGCTGATAGCATTGCCTTCCTCCACCAGCAGAATATCGCCAGGCGTCAGCGCATGAGAATCGATCTGCTGCTGGCGACCGTCCCGCAGCACCACCGCGGTCGCGGTCGTCATCTTTTTGAGCGCGGCAACGGCATCTTCGGCGCGTTCCTCCTGGAAAAAGCCAATCAGCGCGTTGACGATGACAATGGCGATAATCGCAAATGCCTCATAAGGCAACCCTTCTGCGCCCTCCAGCACCCAGGCGATCACCGAGATGACGGTTGCCGCCAACAGCAGCAGCACCAGCACGTTTGTGAACTGCGCCAGCAAGCGACGCCACCGTGGAATGGGCGGCTCGGAGGCAAGCTCATTCGGGCCGTAAGCTGCCAGCCGTCGTTGCGCCTCCGCGTCAGAGAGCCCCATGTTCGCATCGCTCTGCAGCGCGGCAAGGAGGTCGGCCGCGGCCAACTGGAAGGCAGGTCTGGGCAACGACTCTGTGATTTTCGGTAGTTCGCTCACAAACACCCCAATTTGAAGAAGAGAGCTGTCAATCAGAAGAGAGCATGAAGACAGTTTTTCGCTGCGAGCCTCTGTCTCTCAGCGCCTCTGTCTCTCAGCGCCTCTGCGTCAAAGCTGTTTTCAAGCAAGCCCGTCAATGACGCTGCCCAGGATGTCCACGATCTGATCCACCTCATCCGCATTGATGATCAGCGGCGGCGCAAAGGCCATCGTGGCGCCGACGTTGCGCGAGCGCAGCCCGCGCGCCATGCAGGCGTTATAGATTTCCAGCGCCTTGGCCGGGTCGGGCTCGCGCGTCGCCTTGTCCTTGACGATCTCGACGCCGCAGAGCAGACCGCGCCCGCGCACTTCGCCGACGATGTTGAAATCGAGCAGCCTGGCAAAACCTGTGCGCAAACGCTCGCCCATGCGCTGGCTGTTCTCCAGCAGATGATCGCGCTCGATGATCTCGAGATTCTTAAGACCAACCGCACACGCCGCGGCGTGGCCGGAGTAGGTGTAGCCGTGCATCCAGGTGTCTTCGGGCGGCGCCGTATCGATCACTTCACGAATGGCGTCGGAGATCTGGATGCCGCCAAGCTGGAGGTAGCCGCTGGTGACGCCCTTGGCAAAAGACAGGATGTCAGGACGCAAGTCCCAGTGCTGCTGGCCGAACCACAATCCCGTGCGCCCAAAGCCACAGATCACCTCGTCGGCGATCAACAACACGTCGTACTTGTCGCAAATGGCGCGCACCAGCGGGAAGTAGTCGTCCGGCGGCACAATAACGCCGCCCACACCCTGGATCGGCTCGGCGATAAAGGCGGCGACCGTCTCCGGCCCCTGGCGCAAAATTTCTTCTTCCAGCGCGCGCGCAGCAGCCTGACCGACCGTTTCGCCGGGTTGGATATCGCCGGTGTAGCGGTAAGGATTGGGCGCGGGGATGTGCGAAAAACCAGGCGACAACGGGCCAAACATAGTATGATAGCGAGGGATGCCGGTGGCCGCAGTGGCCGCGACTGTGATGCCGTGATAGGCGGCCTGGCGCGAGATAATTTTGAACTTGTCTTTCTTGCCCAGCCGATACCAATAATAACGTACGGTTTTGAAGGCCGAATCGTTCGCCTCCGAGCCGCCCGACGTGAAAAAGGTGGTGTTGAGCGTCGGGTGCGCCATGCCAGCCATGCGGTGGGCAAGCTCGGCGGCCGGCGGCGTGGTCATGCCCACAAAGTTGGAGGTGAACGCAATTTTACGCATCTGTTGGGCCGCGACTTCCGGCAACTCCTGATTGCCGTAGCCAATGTTGACATTCCAGAGCCCCCCCATGCCGTCAAGCACGGTGCGGCCGTCGGTGGTGTGCAGCCAGACGCCCTCCGCGCGATCCACGACAAGGGGAGCCGCGTGCTGTTTTGGGTGGTGCAGAGGATGAAGTTGCTGCTTGTCGTGTTCGACCACAGTGGCGTGGTCTAGAATTAAATCAACCATTGTCTCCTCGATCCTGTGTAGTGGTTGCTATCCGCGATGGGTAGATTGTAACTGATTATACCAGTATTCGTTGCGTGCGAGAGATTTCGAGGCGCGGTTATCGTTCGGTAGAATGAGCAGAGATGTTGTCAGACAAACTTTGGAGAACAGACGCCATGCATTCTGATTTTGCGATCGTGGGGGGCGGTATCGTTGGGCTGGCGACGGCGCTTGCGTTACTCGAAAGCGGCGTCCGTTCGCTGATTGTGCTCGAAGCGGAGGAGAAGGTCGCCGCCCATCAGACTGGCCATAACAGCGGCGTGATCCATGCCGGCGTCTACTATCGCCCCGGTTCACTCAAGGCAAAGTTATGCGCCGAAGGGCGCGAGGCGCTCTATGCCTTTTGCGAGACCGAAGGGATCGCCCATGAACGCTGCGGCAAACTGATCGTCGCCACCAACGAGGCCGAGCAGGCGCGGCTCGCGGCGCTGGCCGAGCGCGCCTGGGCGAACGGCCTGGCGCCCAAATCCTTGTCGGGCAGTGAGCTGCGCGATTATGAGCCACACGTGAGGGGCGTGGCCGGCTTGTGGGTGGCGGAGACCGGCATTGTCGACTACAACGAAGTGGCGGCCGCGTATGCACGCCGCGTCCGCGCCTTGGGTGGCGAATTGCGCACCGGTTGGCGGCTGGCAGCGGTGCGGCGCCAACCCGAACACCTGCTGCTTGTCGCAGCAACCGGCGAAGAAATTACGTGCAGCCACCTGATCACCTGCGCCGGGTTGCAGGCGGACCGCGTGGCGCGGCTGTGTGGCGTCGAGCCTGGGGTGCGCATCGTGCCCTTCCGCGGCGAGTATTACGAGCTGGCGCCGGACGCGCGTTCGCTGGTGCGCAACCTGATCTACCCGGCGCCCAATCCAAACTTTCCTTTTCTGGGCGTGCATTTTACGCGCAAGATCGGCGGCGCGATCGAGGCGGGGCCAAACGCGGTGCTGGCGTTCCAGCGCGAGGGGTATCGCAAGACCAGCCTTTCCGTGCGCGATCTCTTTGATACGTTCAGTTACGGCGGCTTCTGGAAGCTGGCCGCGCGCTACTGGCAGACAGGCATCGGCGAGATGCACCGCTCGATCAGCAAATATGCGTTCTGGCGCGCGTTGCGCGCGCTGACGCCGGAGCTCGAGGTGCAGGATCTGCGTCCGGCCGGCGCCGGTGTGCGCGCGCAGGCGCTAGCGCCCGACGGCAGGCTGGTCGATGATTTCCACATCGTGCGCGCCTACCGGATGACGCACGTGCTCAACGCGCCGTCACCCGCGGCCACCGCCTCGCTGAGCATCGGCCAGCACATTGCCAGGCTTGCGATTGGAGCAAAGACATAACGCCACGGTCCAGGCTGAACCCTACTGGGGGTGTTACTGAAGGTCGAAGTGCTCGCCCGGCTGCAAGATGCGCACGTCCGTCTCTGGCGCCATCCGCAGCATAAACTCGCGAAAGAGCAGCGGCGGATCGACGAGAAATGTTTTCGTGAGCCGGTGGACGGCCAGCGGATAGAGCGTGCCCCAATGGATGGGGATGGCGACCCGCGGCGCAATGAGTTGACCGGCCTGCGCCGCGCGGTATGGATCCATGTGCCCGATGCCCAGGGTTGGCCCCCACCCCCACACTGGCAGCAGGCTGACATCGACGCTGCCTGCCATCTCCGCCATTTCCGGGAAGAGATCCGTGTCGCCCGCAAAGTAAGTGCGAAATTTGTCCTGGCCGACGATAAAGCCAAGGCACTGGGCGACGGGGCCAAGCGGCCCGCGCGCACCGCTGTGCACGGCCTGAGTCGCCGTGACCGGAAGCCCATTCACGCTGGTGCGCTCGCCGACGCGCAATTCCTCGATGTTGGTGAAGCCATGGCGCCGCAGCAGCGCGGCCGCGCCGACCGGCACGATCAGGCGAACAGTGCGCCCCAACTTGCGCAGCGAGGGCAGATCGAGGTGGTCGTAGTGCAGATGAGAGATCAGCACAGCGTCCAGTTGTTCCTGCCATTGCACCAGCAAGGGGAAGCGCCGCCGGCGCAGGTGGATGATGCGCGAGCGCAGAATAGGATCGGTGAGGACGCGCACCCCATTCACTTCGATCAGCACTGTAGCGTGGCCCACGTAGGTGATCCGGTGCGACGTGGTTTCACTCATCCACAGCAACTTTCATCCACACAGCGCCGGCCCTCAATCGTACAGAATGCGCGGGCGTCGCCGCGGCTTCTCGCCAATCGTCCGCATCATGCGGATGGACATGACCAGCCCGGCCAAAATTGAAAAGGCAAAGATCAGAAACGCAATCGACGACAACTCCAGACCGAGAAATACGCCGTCCATACTGGTGGCAAAGCCGGCGCCGATGATCATGCCCAACAGAATGATGCCGACCGCAAGCCGTTGCGCCGCGACGTTGAAAATGTCGAGACGCTGGTTCAGCTCGTCGGTGTTGACTTCGACTTCGAACTTGCCCTTTTCATACTGGTTGATCCATTGCATTGTCGCCTGCTGCAAGTCGGGGATGCGGCGCACGAGCTCTTTGGTGGAGCGCATCAATTGCGTCTGGACGACCGTCTTAACACTTTCTATGTTGAATTGTTCTGCCAGGAACCCCTGAATCATGGAGAACGCTTCGCGCGTGATGTCGAGCCAATTATCGAGCGTATGCACAATGGCCTCGGCTTGGATCAGCGTCTTGAGCGCCATCGTCAATTCACTGCCCAGGCGCAACCCATTGCTTGCCAACACCTCAAAGACCGCGTTAAGCACTGCCGACAACGAACCGGCCTCGTCGGGATAGCGCATGTAGCGCACCACCGTGCGTTCGACGTCTTCGCGAAACTGCGCGACATGCACATCGTGGAACGGCGTGCACAGCCGCAATAGCGTCTCCGATATTTCGTAGGCATCCAACCCGTTGAGCACCCAGATCAGGTCGGCCAGGTTAATGCGCTGCTGTTGGTTGAGCATCCCCATCATCCCCATGTCGAGGAAGATAACCTTGCCCGTCTCAAGGCTGACCAGGATATTGCCGGGATGTGCGTCGCCATGGAAATAGCCATCAAAGATGAGTTGCTTGATCATCACGCGCAGGAAGGTGCGCGCTAGCTGAGTTGGATTGTGCCCGGCGGCAGCAATCTGCTCCACGTTGGTGATCTTGACGCCTTCGACATAGCTCATCGTCAGGACATTCGCCGTGGTGTATTCACGGTGCATGGTTGGAATTTCCACCTCGGGGATAGACGACATAGTGTCCGCCAGTTGCCGGGCATTGAATGCTTCATTGCGATAATCCAGCTCTTTGACAAGATTGCTGGCAAACTCGCCAAAAATGCCGAGGATGTCATTTTCACGCATCCATTCGACGCGCGCGGCAACGGTCTGGAGCACATCATTCAGCACCTGGAGGTCGGCCTTGATCTTAGGCACGATGTTGGGGCGTTGCACCTTCACCACCACGTCGGCGCCGTCATGCAGTTTTGCCCGGTGCACCTGCGCGGTGGACGCGGCGGCAAATGGCTCGACAGCAAACTCCGCGTACAATTCGTGGATGGGCCTGCCCAACGCCTTCTCGACCAGCGCCACGGCTTCCTCCCCAGGAAAAGGCGGGACGTTGCTTTGCAGCTTGTTGAACTCAACCTGCCAGTCGTTGGGCAAAGCTTCGGCGCGGCTGGAGATCATCTGGCCAAATTTGACGAAGGTGGGGCCCAGCTCCTGCAACATCACGCGCACCTGCGCCGGCGTGCTCAAGCCGGAGATCGTCGTCTGGGCGTCGCCGTAGATGTGCTCGCCCACCCACTGGCGTATGGGCGCGACAAAGGGCAGGCGATCCAGCCCGATTTCAAGCAGATAGCGGTAAATCAAATCATAGACCTGCTGGAAACGCAGATTTGCGATCAGTTGGTTGCTGCGGTTTCCAGAAAGCCGGACCAAAAACCGCCACAACCTAGGCTGTTCGTCGGCATCCCTGAGAAAGGGACGATTGACGCCAAGCAACGCGTCGAGCAGCGCCAGTACAACACCGATCACAAGGCCGCCGAAAAGCAATGTAAACACATTGGCGACCTGCCAATTGCCCAACCAGGCCAAGACCGCCAGCAGTATAGCATTGATGACAATGACAAAGAGACCAAAGGAGCGGATGATCAGACGTCCGGTGAAAAGCACGAGCACGGGCCGCAAAAATACATTGAGCAGCCCAAACACCAGACCGGCGAGCAGAAAACGCACGATTCCGAACACACCCTCATCGTGAAAACCGGGCAACACCCACAGCGCAAGTTGCACGGCCAGGGCATAGATCAAAATGTGAAAGCCGACAATGATCACGGTCGTAAAACGGCTTGCGCGCGCCGACAAGGTCTCAGTGATTTTCGCGTTAGGATTGTGGACTGACATCGAGCACGTGCCTTGTAAAAATAAGTGGCGCAGGAAGGAATGCAAAGGGCGGGTTTAGCACCCGCCCTTTGCTAAATCTCTGTGCATCGAGGAACTTGCCGGCGTCTTACTTCAGGCGGAAGGCCATGATGATCGTGAAGATGCCACCAACGACGGCGAAGATGCCGATCACCCACGGCAGCACAGCAGCGTAGCCAAGCGGATGACCCAACAGCATGATGCCAATGATGATTGAGATGACGCCAATGATCCCCGGCCCCCAACCTGCGCCGCGGAAGGATTCAATCAGCCCAAAGATGCCCATGATAATGCCCTGAATGGCCAGCACCACGACGGCGGCGAGACCAAACGCCACCACTGCGCCGTCCCCGATGTTGGTGATCAGGAACCAGCCGGCCACAATGCCGATGACGCCGGATATTAGCTCCCACACCCAATTGCTGCGGTCGGTGAAGATGCGCACGATCGACAGCACACCGGTGATCAACCACAGCAACCCAATGTAGAAGACCAGAATGGCGGCCGTCTGGAACGGATTGGTGAGCAGGAAAATGCCGATAAGAAGCGTTGCGATGCCCTGGATCAGGACCAGCCACCACTGAATTTGTGGCTTTCCCTGCGTTGCGACTGCTGTCATAGTTTCACTCCCTTTTCAATCCCTTGTTTAGATGAATACAAAAAATCTCATTTTGCACTGGCCGTACAGGTAAACATTTCTATCCACCAGATGTAGTATAGTGCAATCAAGATGGTTGTACAAGGCTGAATTATGCCATAATACAGTCTGGTTGGTGGGGAACCGAAAACGACGGCAGTTCGTCAAGCTGATGGCGCTGATCGCATGCTCGGTTATGATTGTGACAGGGTCGCAGCACCTCGCACGAACCATCGCGCAGGCAGTTGAAAGTAATTTAATGACGAGAGAGGGAAAACCAAGATGAACACAGGGGATGGCCGTCCGTCCAATCGCCGATGGGCGCGCGTGGCGGTTTTTGGCGGTGGAGCCATCGTGCTCCTGCTGGTTGGCTATGTGATCGGCGCCACGCTTTTTCCTGTGGCAGAGCCGCCCGCATCGGTGGCGCAGGTTTCTCCTCAGGCTGAACGCACGCTGGTTGCCACCTTCACGCCGTCGCCGGCGCCACCCACCGCCACCACGGTGGCTGCACCGACAGAGCCGCCGCCTGCGTCCACCGCCACCACTGCGCCGCCTACGCTGACGCCCATTTTGATCGTCGTCACGGCGCAGGCTTCGCCGACGCCCGTTAACACCTGGACCCCGCCGCCGACGGATACGCCTGTCCCGTCAACGGACGCGCCTGGCGCGTCAACAGACGCGTCGACGTCGACCCCCACCTGGACGCCGACGTTGATCGCCACGCCGACGTGGACGCCCGTCCTTACGCCAACCTGGACGCCGATCCCGACCTCGACCTGGACGGCTACGCCCACGTGGACGCCGACCCTGCTGCCGACCCCGACGGAAACTTCTACGGCGGCCCCTACGGCAACGTCAACGGAGACCGCCACGCTGCTGCCAACGCCGACGGAAACCCCCACCGCGACCGCCACAACAACGGATACGGCAATGCCAACGGAGACCGCCACGCTGCTGCCAACGCCGACGGAGACCGCCACCGCGACCGCCACAACAACGGATACGGCAACGCCAACGGAGACCGCCACGCTGCTGCCAACGCCGACGGAGACCGCCACTGCGACCGCCACGGCGACGCTGCCACCGACAGCAACTGCCACCAGCGCGCATACACCTTTACCCACGGCCACTGAGACAGCCACGGCCACTGAGACAGCCACAGCCACTGAGACAGCCACAGCTACACTTGCACCTATTGTGATCTCTACTGCAACAGAGATCGCTATAGTGGAGGTCACACCGACTGAGACAGCCACGGCCACTGAGACAGCCACGGCCACTGAGACAGCCACACCAACCGCGACAGCCACACCAACCGCGACAGCCACACACACGGCAACGGTTGCGCCGACCGCGGCCTGGCAGTTCGACGCGGAGCCGCCGACCATCGCCTATCTCAACCAGACCTACACCTACACCGTGACCTTTGCGCCGGTGGATGGGACGGAAACCAGCGACAGCGAGATGGACGCACCGCCTGACGAAGAGATTGTGGCGCCGCCAGTTGAAGAGGAAAACGCCGCACAAGGAGAACCCACGGCCGAGCCGGTCGCGGAAGGCACGGAAGCGGTGACGCCTGAAGCAACTTCTGAGGAAGACGCGAGCGCGCCTGAAACCTCAGGCAATGAGATGTTCACCGAGGAAGCGCCCACAGAAGAAGCGCCCACAGAAGAGGCGCCCACAGAAGAAGCGCCCACAGAGGAAGCGCCCACAGAGGAGGCGCTTGCAGCGCAGGACATCACCGAATCGCTCCCCTTTGTTATCGCTGCCCAGGGTGCTTTGACGGTTGAGACCACAGTGCGGCCCACTTGGCTGGCGCTGACGGCCACAGAAAACGGCGATGTGCTCCTGACCGGGACGCCGCAAGAAACAGACGAAGGCGAACATCCGGTCGAGTTGATCGCCACCGATGCGGCCGGCGTTGTGATCACACAAAGCTACACCATCACCGTTGAACTCGACCCCAACCCGTTCCGCGTCGAGGCATTGCAGTTCGTCACGGACGAAGATACGCTGCTCGAAGGCGTCCTGACCGCCGAGCACGTTGAAGGCGACGCGCTGCTGTTTGGCATGGCGCGCGAGCCAGAGCACGGCGCGATCCTCGCCATCGACGAAGCAAGCGGCGCCTTTACCTACGAACCACTGGCCGACTTTTACGGCGAAGATGAGTTTGCGATCCACATCAGCGACTCGCTCCAGCGCGAGATTACAGCGCTCGTGGCGATCACGGTGAACCCCATCAACGACGCTCCCCGCATTGAGATGGAAGACGTCTACACGGTCACGGTTGGCGACAACGTGGAACTGCCTGTGATCGTGACCGACGTGGAAGGTGACCCAGTCACCATTACAGTGGAGTCACTACCGCTCGACCTGGTCTATCTTGAACCCGGCAGTGTTGAACTCGACAGTGTTGAACCCGACAGTGTTGAGCTTGAAAGTCCTGAACCCGGCAGTGCTGAACCTGACACTCTCGAGCCTGACGCGCTTCAATCTGACGCGCTTCAATCTGGCGGCGTCATTTCCGGCGCGGTCGCACTCGACGCCGCGGAGAGCAGTCCGTATACAGTACAGATAACCGCCAGCGATGGGGAAGGATCCGCGTCACAAATGGCAATCACCTGGGTCGTTGAGCCGGCGCCAACCGAAGGGGAGTATAACGGCGAGACTGACGCAGGCGCGGGAGAAGAGGAAACGCCAGGCGCCGACCAGACGCCATCCGAAGAAGCTGCTGTGGAACAACCGCCGGCGGCTGAGATCGTTACGCTAGCGGCAGACGCGGCTACACGCGCACTGCCCGGCAGCGCGGCCTTCAGCGCCTATGTCTGGCAGACGCCGGTCGAGATTGGCGATTGTCCGAATGTCGCCGCGGTGATGGCGCCTGCTTCACTTAGCGCCGACGCCAGCCTGTTCGACGACGCGGCGGCGAGCAACCTTGCCGATGCTCCCTCGCTGGGCTTTGATGTGGAGTTGGCAGCCGGCGATTATGCCTTGCTGGTTTGCGGCTGCGCGCCCACCTACGCCGATGCCGAGCGGATAAGCTTGCCTGTGTTCAACCAGGCGTTATTCGCGGGCATCGACGGCGTCACGTTGTTAACAGATGACGGAGCGCCGGTTCCGCTTTCTGGATTCGCCGCCTCGCCAGGCTTCACCTGGCAGGCGCTGCTGGATGATGCAGCCAGTTCTCCGGCGATCCTCAGCGTGGCGGGGGACGGTCTCCACAGCGTCGATCTGTGGATGGCTGACGATGGCGTCCTCGTGAGCGCTGTCGCCGTTGTGCCCGCCGTCAGCTTGGATGAGCTTTCGACCATGGTGGGGCAGGTGTGCGCCGGCAATGAATGAGTCATGATAAAAAGAGGGAGGACGCCCGGGCGTCCT
>JACSRH010000135.1 GCA_014879855.1 Caldilineaceae bacterium
ACTATGGGCAAGCACTCTCTGCGTTTCTCTGCGTCTCCGCGCCTCTGCGTCAAAAAAAGGGCTTTTCAAGTCAGTTTCTAAAGCATAAGTTTACGAATTTCGACGCCCTGGGGTCTGACCGTGTCGCCGTCGGTATGCAGGGGTACAGGCAGGCGCAGGGCAACTTGATAGAATCGATCTCATGATCAAAAGCACATCTGTTGAAGAGCAAGGCCAGAAGGATTCCGAGTTGACGCGCGATCAGGCGCTGGTGCGGCTGGCCATCAGCGACTACGTGATGCTGACCAAGCCGCGCATTGTCCTGCTGCTGCTCATCGTGACCTTTGTCCCCATGTTTTTGGCTGGCCCGTCGGCCCCGAGTGGCTGGCTGATCCTGTGGACGATGATGGGCGGCTTTCTGGCGGCAGGTGGCGCCAATGCCTTGAACCAATATGTCGACCGCGACATCGATCACGTCATGGTGCGTACGCGGCGCCGCCCGCTGCCCGGCGGACGCATGTCGCCGACCCAGGTGCTGATCTTTGGGATCATCCTGGGCGTGCTGAGCTTTGTCGTGCTTTGGTGGCAGGTCAACCTGTTGTCGGCGCTGGTGGCGCTCTTTGGCCTGCTGTTCTATGCGGTTGTGTATACGCTGCTGCTGAAGCGGTCGAGCACGCAGAACATCGTGATTGGCGGGCTGGCCGGCGCGGTGCCGCCTTTGGTCGGGTGGACCGCTGTCGCCAATGAGATCTCGCTGTTGCCCGTGATCATGGTGCTGATCGTCTTTTACTGGACGCCGCCGCACTTCTGGGCGCTGGCATTGATGCGCCAGAAAGAATACCGCGCGGCGGGCGTGCCGATGTTGCCCGTCATCGTCGGCGAACGGGAGACGCATCGCCAGATTCTGCTTTATTCGGTGCTGCTTCTGCTGATCAGCGTGCTGCCGGTTTTTCTGCAACTGCTGGGGCCAGTCTACCTGGTGCTGGCGTTGCTGCTCAATGGCATTTTTGTGTGGGAGGCCATTGTCATCTGGCGCACGCCGTCGAATGCCAATGTCTGGCGTCTTTACAAATACAGCCTGCTTTTTCTCGCCCTCATCTTCTTGGCGATGGGCATCGATGGACTCTTTTACACAGCGCCTGCCGATGCTGTGAACTTCGTCCTTCGTTTGCCGTGGTAAAGCAGACAAGGAGCGGGGAGACAAGAGCACTGCCAGCAACGGATTTTTCCTGTCTCCCCTTCTCCTTTACCTTCTCCTTCTCCTCTGCCTTCTACTTCTCAACCCACACCGGCTCCGGGTGAATATCAGGCTCCGGGCGTGAGCCAGGATTAGAGCGGCCGCTTCCTTCGAGCCGGCTGATCACACGCACCGTCATATCATGGTCGCATAGAATCTGGCAGGAGAGACGAACGCCGCTCAGCTCGCGCTCGGCGAGTTTATTCTTCTCGGCCTCCGTCATCATGGCAGGCTCACCCTCGACGAACTCGACGCGACAGGTCGTGCAACGACAATTTCCTCCACATGCATGTAATTGATCGACGCCCGCTTCGTCTATCAAAGCGAGCACAAGCCGTTTCCCGGCTGGCGCGTCAAAAGTTCCCAGCGATTCTACTGTAAGTTTCGGCATAACTTTTCCTTCTCTTGGATTGGTGGCGATGACACGACTTTCCGTGTACTTCTAATCTTTCCTGGATTGTGCGCGGATCGTTGTATGATGGATCACATTTCGCCGCAAAGCTGTAGCAGAGCAAAGCTTTGTGTAAACTGGAGCGCAAACCATCCCCGGCACGGCGCAGTTGTTGAACACAAGAAACCGCTGTGCTGAAGGAGAAATTCATGTTGCAAGGGATCGCACGGCATCGACCAGCTGGGATGACAGCATTTCTCATCATCTGGATCGGCCAATTTGTTTCACTGTTGGGTACGGCGATGACGCGCTTTGCCCTGACCATCTGGGCTTTTCAAGAAACCGGACAGGCAACCACGTTGGCATTAGTGGGCTTCTTTTCGTTCGCACCGACATTGATCTTCAGCCCGCTGGCCGGCGCGCTGGTCGACCGCTGGAATCGCAAGCTGATGATGATCCTCAGCGATCTTGCTGCCGGACTTTCGACTGGCGCCCTTCTGTTGCTTTATGCAACCGGACGCCTCGAAATCTGGCATCTCTATGTGGCAGGCGCGTTTGCCAGCGCCTTCGAGTCGTTCCAGTTTCCAGCGTTCTCTGCCGCCATGAGCCTGATGGTGCCTAAATCTCAGTATGGGCGCGCCAATGGCCTCGTTTCGCTGGCTGATTCAGCGACAACGATTGCGGCGCCGGTGCTGGCCGGGGTGCTGCTGGTCGTCGTCGGCATCGGCGGCGTGATGATGCTCGATGTCGTCACTTTTGTGATTGCGGTGACGGCTGTCTTAGGGGTGGCGGTGCCACAGCCCAAACGTTCGCTCGAAGGCGCTGCGGCCGCGGGTGGATTATGGCAAGAGTCGCTCTATGGCTTCCGCTACATCGTGGAGCGCAAGAGCCTGCTTGGAGTGCAGCTCACCTTTACCATCAGCAATTTTTTCAATTCTATCGGCATCATCCTGATCGCGCCGATGATTCTGGCGCGCACCGGCAATAATGAGCTGATCCTGGGTGCAGTGCAGTCGGCGCTGGGAGTGGGCGGGTTGGTCGGAGGTCTCACGTTGGCCGCGTGGGGCGGCCCACAACGGCGTATTCATGGCGTGTTGCTCGGCTTCATCGGCAGCAGCCTGTTGGGGCTGACGCCGATGGGTTTGGGACAAAACGTTGTGGTGTGGTCTGTGGCTGCCTTTTTGATGCTCTTTTTTAACCCGTTTATCAACGGGTCGAATCAGGCGCTCTGGCAAGCCAAAGTGTCACCCGACGTGCAAGGGCGCGTCTTTGCCGCGCGCCGGCTGATTGCGCAGGTCAGCGGGCCGCTGGGGATATTGATCGCAGGGCCATTGGCCGATCGCTTTCTTGAGCCAGCCATGCAAGGCGACGCGTGGCTCAGCACCCTCCTGTCCCCAGTTTTTGGGAACGGGCCAGGCGCCGGCATGGCAGTTTTAATTGTTGCCGCCGGCTTGCTTGGCGTCACCTCGGGCTTGGCCGGTTATGCCATCCGCGCCATTCGTGAGGTCGACACACTGCTGCCGGATCACGATGCGTCCCTGATTTGATGAAAGACAGGCGATGATTTTTGCTTCATCACAGTCGTTAAAGCATGAAAGCGTGTGCGATAATTGCGACCGGTCTACACTAGCTCATCCACCTCAGTTGCCGGTGGCAGCTGATCAAAAGGCGCCGTATGGATGGCGCCAGCTACAGAGAAGCGAACATGAAGATCGAACTCTTTGCAGACTATCAGCGTGAATCGCGCAGGACGTGGAATCTCATTCACACGGATCACCCCATTGTGTATCCGACGCTGGGGCTGGTGAATGAAGCCGGCGAAGTGGCCGGCAAGGTGAAGAAAATTTTTCGAGATAAACAGGGCGTCATCTCGGAGGAAGATCGCGAGGCGCTCAAGCAGGAACTGGGCGATGTGCTTTGGTATCTGGCGCAGATCGCCACGGAGCTTGGCGTCGGGCTGGACGAAGTGGCCAGCGCCAATCTTGCCAAGCTCTTTGACCGGCTGGAGCGCGGCAAGATTCGCGGCGAGGGCGACACGCGGTAAAGACGGCGCTCCTGGTTCCGCCATTGGCTGGCGAAATAGGAGCGTGCGGGGCGGGGGAACGCGACTCGAGACTATCGTCCATAACAGAAGCAGTCTATGACATGGTCGTTGACCAGGCCGCACGCCTGCATAAACGCATAGCAGATGGTGGGGCCGACAAAGGTGAAGCCGCGTTGTTTGAGATCCTTGCTCATGGCCCCAGCCTCGGTCGTTTGCGCCGGCAACTCGCGCAGGCTGCGCCACTGGTTGACGATCGGTGCGCCGCCCACGAACCGCCAGATGTAGGCGTCGAAGCTGCCAAACTCCTCCTGCACCGCGAGGAACGCGCGTGCATTGCGAATAAAGGCATTCACCTTGAGGCGATTGCGCACAATGCCCGGGTCAGCCAGCAATGCGGCGACTTTAGCGTCGCCATAACTCGCTACTGTCGCCACATCGAAGCCATCGAACGCGGCCCGATAATTTTCGCGCTTGCGCAGAATTGTGATCCACGCCAGGCCAGCCTGCGCCCCTTCCAGACAAAGCATCTCAAAGAAGTGGCGGTCGTCGTGAACGGGAATGCCCCATTCTTCGTCGTGATAGGCAATGTACAAAGGATCATTTCCCGCCCATGCGCAGCGGATCAGGTCGGCCATGGTCATTTCCTCGGCTGACAGTTTGGGTTTGCTTCGTAACCGCTCAGTCGCATAGAAATCACACGCGGATAACGCGGATCAGGCAGATACTTGCGGATCAGATCGGCGAAAATCCGTCCAATCCGCGCCATCCGCGTGCCATTTTTTTTGCCCAAACTTACTTCGCCTTGCCCTGCGCGGCTACGGCCGCCGCGGCTTTTGCGATCTCTTCCTGGTTGCCCAGATAGTAATTCTTGAGCGGCTTCAGGTGCTCGTCCAACTCATAGACGAGAGGTGCGCCAGTAGGGATGTTGAGTTTGATGATGGCTTCTTCACTCATGTCGTCTAAGTATTTCACCAGCGCGCGCAGGCTGTTGCCGTGCGCGGCGATGATGACTTTTTTGCCCGCGCTGATCACCGGAACAATTTCGGCCTGCCAGTAAGGGATGACGCGCGCCACGGTCTCCTTGAGCGATTCGGTGAGGGGCAGCTCTTCTTTGCTCAGGCCGGCGTACCGTGGGTCGTGGCCGGGATAGCGCGCGTCGTCCGGTGTGAGCACAGGCGGCGGTGTGTCGTAGCTGCGTCGCCAGATCAACACCTGCTCGTCGCCAAACTTGGCCGCCGTCTCCGCCTTGTTCAACCCTTGCAACGCCCCATAATGACGTTCGTTGAGTTGCCACGCCTTGATCGTGGGGATCCACATCAGGTCAAGTTCATCCTGCACATACCACAGGGTGCGGATGGCGCGCTTGAGCACGGAGGTGAAAGCGACGTCAAAGGTGTAGCCTTCAGCGCGCAGCAACTCGCCCGCGCGCTTTGCCTCGCCGCGGCCCCGCTCGGAGAGATCGACATCAGTCCAGCCCGTGAAGCGGTTCTCTTTGTTCCAGGTGCTTTCGCCGTGACGGAGCAGCACAATTTTGTACATAAAGCGTTCCTTTCTATATCCCGTTATATTTCACAGAAATGGGAGGGGGGCGGCTATTTATGCTGGAGATGCGCCTCCAGGAACCACAACGATTTGTCGACGCCGCGCGAGACTTCGGTGAAGAGATCGGCGGTGTCCGCGTCGCCGGCGGCATCAGCCATGTCGATGGCCGCGCGCACCGCGGCGCCAAATGCAGCATAACGATCGGCCAGCGCTTCAACCACCGCCATGCCCTCGAAGGCGTCAGCAGGGAATTCACTGAGGCTTGAAGCCGCGGCTGCCATGCGCACCGTGCCCAGCGCCATACCGCCCAGCGCCGTCACGCGCTCGGCGATGGCGTCGGCGTACGCCAGCAACTCTGCCGCAAGCTCGTCGAACAGCTCGTGCAACATGATAAAGTGCGAGCCCTTGACATTCCAGTGCGCCTGTTTGGTCTGACTGTGCAGATCGGAGACATCTGCCAGCCGGGCATTGAGCAGCTCGATCATGCTCGCCCGCACTTCCTTGCCCAGATCGATGCGCGTTGAGAAATGTACAGCTTTGGCGGATTTATTTTTCGCCATGAGAAGACTCCTCCTGTGAGTCAAATGAAGAAATGGAAACAACTTGCTCCATGATCTAGTATGGAGGCTGGCGCCAACCAAGACGGCAAGCCTACATCCGGTCAGAAACGACCAACGTACAGATTCGTATCGTATTCCATGACGACGCGGTCATGTTGCGCAGCGGCGGCAAACAACTTTTCAAGCGCCGCCACCATTGCCGGATAGGTGGGATGGCTGGGCGCCGGCATATAGGAAGTCGAGCTGAGCCGGTCGATAACGCCTGGCAGATCCAGTGACTGTTGATTGACGAAGGTGTGTTGGCGATACCCGGCAGCGCCGAAAAAGGCGTTCAGCGTCGCGGCGTCAACCACGTGCGCGTGGTTGACCTGGGTGTAATCCAGCCCAAACTGGGCAGTGATCGCCTGATACCCATCGAGAAACAGCGAACCTTGCTCGCGCCGCGCATTCCAGACCAGCGCCACCCTGCCACCGGGGCGCAGAATCCGTTGAAACTCCTGGCGGGCAACAGGCGGAGCGAACCAGTGAAACGCCTGGCCCGCGGTGACAAAGTCGACGCTGCGAGCGGGCAGAGCGGTGGCCTCGGCCGTGGCGGCCACGCTGTGGTAGCCAGGATGCCCACCCAGCAGCGCGGCCGCGGCCAGACGCATACGCTCATTTGGCTCGACTGCATACACCGTACACCCGGCGGTCAGCAGCAGGCGCGTCAGCAGCCCTGTGCCCGCGCCCACATCGGCGACGATAGAGACCGGGCCAAGGCCATATTGTTCGACCAGACACGCCAAAACAGCGTATGGATAGTGTGGCCGGCTGCGCACATAGCTCTCGACGCGGTTATCAAAACGTTGGACAGTGTCCATCATCAAGACCTCGGGAAAAATAATGCGTGACGCATCGCTTCTTCTGCATGGCGCACATTACACACCACGCCTCACATCCAAAACCGATACATCGAAAACCCGATCTCCACCAGTTCCGGCACAACATTCAATTGCAGCAACAAGATCCATACAAAGCCCCAAAAGAAGTTGCTGAAGGCATCGACATACCAGAACATAAAGATGAGGAGCAGGTAGCCAAAGGAATAGAGCGGCGCCAACATACGGTGCACGCTCATCGGCAGCCACGGCGCAAGGATGCCAAAGCCGTCCAACCCCGGCATCGGGATCAGGTTGAACGCAATCGCCGTGATCTGCAAAAAGATCAACAGCGCAATTGCAGACCAGAAATAAAAATGTTCAAGAAAAAATGAAAGGTCAGAGACGAGCAGAAAGGGCAAAGCCAGCGCCATCGCAAACAGGCCGTTGGCGGCCGGCCCAGCCGCGGACACGACGCTGCGCATCCAGCGGCTGCGGATCGCGCCCATGTTGACATAGACCGCACCGCCCGGCAGCCCAATGCCGCCCAGGAGCAGGAAGATGACCGGCATCACGATGCTCAACATCGGATGGGTGTACTTGAGCGGGTTGAGCGTCAGGTAGCCGCGCTCCGCGGTGCTGGAATCGCCGCCAAGATAGGCCATGGCCGCGTGGCCGAACTCATGCAGCGCCAGCGACACGACCCAGCCAACGGTGACAAAGACGAAGATCGCAATTGGCGTCGGCTCTGCGCTCTGGTAGAGGTAGACGCCCACCCCCACCATCGTCGCCAGCAGGCCCAGAAAAATCGGGCTGACCGCCCACGCCCGGCGCGTGCTTTTGGCCTGTTCGGCGTGCTGCTGGCGCTGTTCGGCCACCGTGGCCGCGGACAATTCATAGACGCTCACCGGCGCCTCACGCACAGTGGCGACGTCCACCGGCCAGGTTTGCAGCCATTCGGCAATCTCCGCCGTTGGGTTTGCCAGCGTGCTCACCAGCAGATCGCGCGTGCTGGCATAGTGAACGCCCGCGGTGTGCGCTTCGTCGAGCGCGCTGGTAAGCACCTGCTGCAGCGCAGGGTCGAGCCGCCCTTCCTCTTTGTTGCGGTCGTCGCCATGCCAGCGCACCATCTGCCGCGAGTCAAATTGCGCTTTGATGCCGCGCAGCATCTGGTCGACGTCGAAGCCCAGCGCGGCCAAAACGCCGGTGGCGTCCGCCTCTTTCTGGGTGAGGACGCCATACAACACATGAACCGGTGAAAGTGACAGCGCGCGCGTGCGCGAGGCAATGGCGCCTGCCTGTTGCAGCGCTTGAATAGCCTGCACAGAGAATTGTTCGGGTGACAGCGTCTGCATGGGTGCTCCTGACTGGACAGCGACGGCGCGCTTGGCGCTTCGGGGCGGCGGCTCTCGTCGCACCGCCAGGACTTATTATAGCTGCAACGCGCCGATCGCGCAGAAACAAGGAGGCGCGCCCCAAAAATCTGGCGATCCCCAAAAACGTGGGACAGGCTTAAACGCCAATTCGGGTATAATGATGCTACTGCACCCACCTGACCAACTACGCCGGGAGCACCGATCGATGACTGATTTCAGTAGAAGCTATGCGTCCTTGCCGTCATGGCTGCCGCTGTTGATTGTCGGCAGCGCGTTGTGCCTGTTGATGGCGCTGGGTGTGTGGAGCATCGCCGGCGCGTTCAACGCCTATTTCTGGCGTGACGCCGGCTTGAGCCTCAGCGTGCTGGTCGTGGCGGGTGTTCTGCTTTGGAAAGCGGCAGTGCCCTCTGAATCCAGTGCAGCCCATCAAGCAAGTCCAGCCATGTCTCAGACTGTAGCCTATCTTGCGACGCTGTGTGGCCTGCTGCTTGTCGTTGTCATTATCTGGCTGCAGGTGACGAGCGGCTCAATGCCTGGCGCGCTGACTTCCAGCGTTGGCACGGTCGCCATGCTTGCCGCGGCAGCCGCGCAAGGACAGCGCCTGTCGTTCCTGGCGCGCTGGGACACGCGCCGTCTGGGCTTGCGCGAAGTGAATGCGATCCTGCTGCTTTCGGTGGCTGCCTACCTGCTGCTGCTGCCGGCCGAACCAACAACCCAGCCGCTGTGGCTGTTTTCCGCCTTGGCGACTGGGGTGTCCCTCTTTGCCGGACAGGCGGCCTTGCAGATGTTGCGCCGCCCCGGCGTGGCGGTGATGGTGTTTGCCGCGGTGCTCTTCTATCAGGCGTTGGCCAACTTTGCTCTGGCGCAAACCGCTGCTGCGGTCGCTGCCAACGGGGAAGCCCCCAGCGCCGCCGCACAATTTCTGGCATTGGCGCCCGCCGCGGCCATGGACGCGATCTACATGTTGCGCCTGCCGGACGCTGATGCCCGCCCTACGCTGTGGCTGGCCATGGCGGCCGGCATCGCGGTTTCCTTCAGCGCAGAAGTATTTTTTCTGGTGCAGCTTTCCGGCAGCGCGAGCCTTGCCAGCACGGCAATAGTGCGCGCGCTTATGGCAAGTGCGGTGGTGGGTCTCTGGTGCGGCTGGTGTGGCGCACAGTTCGGGCGATGGCGCGCTTCAGGCGTCTTGGGGAGCGCATGAAAAGCCTGATTGATTTTATCCAACTCTACCTACCAACGGAGTGATCTTGTGGCCTTTTTGCAATGCAACTTCTTTTCCGACGTGCTAAACCTGTCCGTCGCTATGCATGTCATTCTGCCGCAGTCGCCGGCAGGCGCAAGTCGCGGCGACCACAAGCTGCCGGTGCTGTGGCTGTTGCACGGCCTCTCCGACGACCACACGATCTGGCAGCGGCGCACCTCGATCGAACGCTATGTCGAGCCGCTGAATCTGGCCGTTGTGATGCCGGCCGTCGACCGTAGCTTCTACACCGACATGGCGCAAGGCAACCGCTACTGGAGCTATATCAGCGAGGAATTGCCCCTCGTGGCGCGCAATTTTTTCCCGCTCTCGCCGCGCCGCGCGGATAACTTTGTGGCCGGGCTGTCGATGGGCGGCTACGGAGCGTTCAAGCTGGCGCTCAGCCACCCGGCGCGCTATGCCGCCGCGGCGAGTCTTTCCGGCGCGCTGCATAATTTTGCCGAAGATGTAGCCGCCAGCACAGATCCGGTCTGGGTGGCGGAGCTCGGACGGGTCTTTGGCGATCTGCAAAAATTTGCTGGCAGCCCTAATGATGTTTATCACTTGGCCGAACGCGCGGCACGCGGCGCGCATCCGATTCCGCAATTATTCCAGTGTTGCGGCACAGAGGACTTTCTTTATACCGGCAACGTGCGCTTCAAGGCGCATGCAGAGGCGCTCAAGCTGCCGCTGACCTACGAAGAAGGGCCAGGCGACCATGGATGGGGCTACTGGGATAGGATGATCCAACGCGTGCTGGCGTGGCTGCCCATCCAGCAAGAGGAGCAAGAGGTTTTGGTTACTGAATGAAGGAGGAAGCCATGAGAACACGCAGAAGGTGGTCAACGCTGATCATCCGCCCTGGCGCCTTGATCGCGCTTGCCGTTGCAATGGGGCTAACTTTGCCTTTCCTGTCTTCGCTCCAGTTGGGCCAAAGAGAGCGCCTGTCCCTGCCGGCGCGCGCCACGGCCAGTGACGTGACGCGGCTGGCCGTGATCGGCGACTTTGGCATGGACAACCAACCCGAAGCCGACGTTGCCGCGCTGGTGGCAAGCTGGCAGCCCGACGCGGTCATCACCACCGGCGACAACAACTATCCTGACGGCAAGGCGGAAACTATCGACGCCAACGTCGGGAAATATTATCAGGCGTTTATCTATCCGTATCGGGGAAAGTATGGCGCGGGCGCATCCACCAATCGCTTCTTTCCAACGCTCGGCAATCATGACTGGCGTACGACCGCGGGTTCGCCACCGCTGCCACAGCCCTATCTCGACTACTTCACGCTGCCGGGCAACGAACGCTACTACGATGTGGTGCTCGGCCCTGTGCATCTTTTTGCCATGGACAGCGACGCGCGCGAGCCTGACGGCATCGAGGCGACGTCGACGCAGGCCGACTGGCTATACGACAGGCTTGCGACCTCGACCGCACCGTGGCGCATTGTGGCAATGCACCACCCGCCCTATTCTTCGTCGTCGCGCCATGGCTCCACCTCTTCGTTGCAGTGGCCTTTTGCAGCTTGGGGCGCGACGGCCGTGCTGGCCGGCCACGATCATGCCTACGAGCGCATCGTGCGCGATGGGATCGTCTATTTTGTCAACGGCATTGGGGGCGCAGATCGCTATCCGGCCGGCGCAGCATTAGCCGGTAGTCAGGTGCGCTTTGACAGCGATTACGGGGCGATGCTGATCGAGGCCACCACCAGCATCATCACCTATACATTGGTGGCGCGCACAGGCGTTGTCCACGACATCTACGTCCAGCACGCGGCTGACTTTCCCCATCCTGCTGCGCCGTTGGTCTCTGGGATTGAGGTGCGCGTCACCGGCAGTGAAAACGACGCCGAAGAGTCGCTGACCACCCACGCCGTCACCTTGACCAGCAGTGATCTTGAGATGACAAGCGACCTCGACGATCCAGGGGAGGTGCAATTAGTCGGCATGCGCTTCACCGGCGTGAATATCCCGCAAGGCATGACGATCCGCCGCGCCTATCTCGAGTTCACGGTGGACGAAGCCGCGGATGAGAATACATCACTCACCTTTGCCGGAGAAGCCAGCGACGCGCCATCGCCCTTCCAGGCTGCACCCGGCGATCTATCAAGGCGCGAGCGCACCGCGGCGCGCGTGGCCTGGAACGACATCCCTGCGTGGTCGGTTGTCGATCTGCGCTGGCGCACGCCCGACCTGACGCCGATCGTGCAGGAATTGGTCAACCGTCCAGGTTGGCAGCCAGGTCAGCCTATGGTCTTTCTTGTCGAAGGCAGTGGCCGGCGCACTGCCGATTCCTTCGACGACAACCCGGCGACCGCGCCCCTGCTGCGTATCGAAGTCGTCCTGCCGGCGCACTTTTACTTGCCGACAATCCTGCGCAACTAGCGGATCGCTCGACATAAGGATTGCCATCCGTAGATCGGGCTACCAGCCCGATAGAGGCCGTCAACTTTCTAAAAATCCTGCGAGCACGTATGCGTACAGCCATCTTCGCCGATCTCCACGACAACTATGCGGCTCTCGTCACGGTGCTCGACGATGCCGCCGCGCAGGAAGTGGAGAGGTTCATCTTTCTTGGCGACGCCGGCTACGCGCCCCGCATCCTCGCCGCGCTGCAAGTGCGCAAGATTCCTTGCGTCTACGGCAACTGGGAGGTCAGCGGGCTGCGTCGCCTGCACGAGCCACTGGCCGCCTGGGTGAGCACATGGCCGGCGCTGATCCAAGAGGGCAACGCGGTTTATTGCCACGCCACACCCGACATGCCGCTCGCACTGCCCACCACTGCCAGCGCCGCCGCCTGGATGAAGCCCGGTATGAGTTGGAGCGCACTCTTCCCCCGTCTGCACCAGAACACCGACGCCGTGTGGAACGCCCTCGCGTGGATGGAAACCGCAGGAGTGACTGTCGCCTTTCACGGCCATACCCACGTCCAGATGGTATGGGTCTGGGAGCTGGCGTCGAATCACTTGCGCACATTTACCAGCTCGACGCGCATCCAGTTAGCCCCAGGCACGCGCACGCTCGTCAGCGTCGGCAGCGTCGGCGCGCCAGATGACGGCCCCTGGCCGCGCTATGCCATCTACGATGACGATGCCAGCCTTGTGCTGCTGCGTTGCCTGCGCGAGGATTGACAGAGTGGAGGATTAGGAATGGGAGAATGGGAAATTGCTGCACTGCGCGTGCGATAGTTTGTTGCGTTTTGCGCGAGCCGGATTTTTGAATTTCTCCTTCCCGTGATATGCTGCTTTGTCTGTTTGCAACTTGGCGACAGATTACAACTGAATCTGTTTTGATTATTCCAATGGGTTGCCTGGCTCACCTGGGTCGGGCGCCTTTTCTTGTCAGTACTTTCGTGGCCGCATGTGAGGCCGCGCAGCCGTTGGCGGTAATTGGGGGCGGGTCCGCAAGGACAGCGCCGCGCAGTGGAGTCATCGAAACAGCTACGTACACGCTGCCAGGGCAGCGATAGGAAGCACGATGACTACATTTTCCCAATTGAACCTGCACCCGCAGTTGGTGCAGGCCGTCGAGGCGCTTGGCTTCACCGAGCCGACGCCCATTCAATCCGCCATGATTCCGGTCATGCTGGCAGGTCAGGACGTGATCGGTCAGGCGCAGACCGGCACGGGCAAGACCGCAGCCTTTGCGCTGCCCATCCTCCAGCGTCTGCAGCCGGATGTCAATTACATTCAGTGCCTGGTGCTCACGCCAACGCGTGAGCTGGCCGTGCAGGTTGCCAAGGCCATGCACGACTTTGGCCGCCCGCTGGGGACGCGCGTGCTGCCTGTCTACGGCGGCGAACCCTATGGCCGCCAGATCAGCCGCCTGCAAAAGGGCGTCGATATCGTCGTCGGCACGCCGGGTCGTCTGCTCGATCTGATCGAGCGCGGGGTGCTCGATCTGAGCCACGTCCAAAGCGTGGTGCTCGACGAAGCTGACGAGATGCTCAGCATGGGCTTTATCGAGGACATCGAGGCGATTCTCACCGCAACGCCAGGCGAGCGCCAGACCGCGCTCTTCTCGGCCACTGTCTCGCCGGAAATTCGCCGTCTGGCCGCACGCTATCTGCGCAACCCGGAGTCGATTTCGATCCAGCGCGAACAGGTCACCGTCGCGGCCATCGAACAGCGCCATTATATCGTTTACGAGGCCGAAAAGCTGGCCGCGCTCACGCGCCTCTTTGAGGTCGAGCCGATCACCAGCGCGCTGATCTTCGTGCGCACGCGCGCCGGCGCCGGCGAATTGGCCGCCGAACTCTCCACGCGCGGCTTTCCCGCCGAGGCATTGAGCGGTGAACTGGAGCAGGAAGAGCGCGAGCGCGTGATGAACCGTTTCCGGCGCAATCTGATTAAGGTGCTCGTCGCCACCGACGTGGCCGCGCGCGGGCTGGACATCGACCATATCTCGCACGTCTTCAACTTCGACCTGCCCGAAGACCCCGAAATCTACGTCCATCGTATCGGGCGCACGGGCCGCGCCGGCAAGAGCGGCATTGCACTGTCGCTGGTGACGCCCAACGAACGCTGGCGGATGGGCCGCATCGAAGGTTTTATCAAGACTTCCATTGTGCGCGCGTCCATCCCCACCGTCGAAGCCATTGAGGCGCGGCGCGAGACGGAATTGATCGAGCGCGTAAGTGCAGGTCTGACCAGGGGACGGCTAGGCCAGGAGCGCGCTTTGGTCAACACGTTGCTGGAGGCCGGGCATGATCCCATCGAGATCGCGGCCGCGGCGCTGCGGCTTGTGCGCGGTGACGAAGCGCAGCGCCCCATCCTGCCGGTCACCGAAGTGCAGGAGCGACGCCCGCAGCGCGACCGTCGCGCTACACCGCGCTACGAGCGCCAGTCCTTCGAGCGCCAGTCCTATGAGCGCCAGCCACGCCAACGTCGCGCACGTGGGACAACCGAAGCGGGCATGGTGAGCCTGACGCTCAGCAAAGGCAAGGTGCACGGCGTGCGCCCCGCGGACGTCGTCAGCACGATCGCCTATCACGCCAACGTGCCGGGCGGCGAGATTGGGCGCATTCACATTGAGGATCAGCACACGTTGGTTGATGTGCCGGAACGCTTTGTGGCGCAGGTGCTGGCGCGCGCGTCCGCCTTCCGCATCCGGCGCCAAGCGTTCGACGTGGCGCTGGCCTAGGCATCCGTCCGTTCCACCGGCCACGGATGAGACGGAAACGCCGGGTAGTTTCGGATAAAGTCCGCAGCATTCGCCTGATCCGTCCTATCCGTGGTCTATTCCGTGGTCTATTTCGTGGTCTATTCTGTGGTCTATTTTTGCGATCACCTGGCGCGCATTCAATTAGCAATCCAGCATGATTGCGTGCATACTGTGAAGTCTATGTCCGCGAACACTTGTTCGGGACACCGCTGGCGGAACTGTCCGTCAGCTAGTTTCAGGGCTGAGAGTGCGACTTGGCTCACTGAAGTCAAGGAGTACTTTTGTGAATTTTGAACAATTTTCCCTCGACCCGCGCATCAACGCGGGCATTAAAAACGCGGGCTACATCACGCCCACGCCGATCCAGCAACAGGCGATTCCCGTTGTACTAGAAGGCCGTGACATCTTGGGGTTGGCGCAGACCGGCACCGGCAAGACCGCTGCGTTCATGTTGCCCATCTTGCAGCGGCTGACCAAAGGCCCGCTGCGCAGGGTGCGTGTGCTGATCGTGGCGCCGACGCGCGAGCTGGCTGAGCAGATCGCTCAAACCAGCAACACATTGAGCAAACAGATGAAGGTCAGCACGGTGACTGTGTACGGCGGCGTCGGCAAGATGCCCCAGGTGAACGCGCTGCGCCGCGGCGCCGAAATCGTCGTCGCCTGTCCCGGACGCCTGCTCGACCTGATCGGCGAGGGACAGATCGACTTGTCCGGCGTGGAAGTGCTGGTGCTGGACGAAGCCGACCACATGTGCGACATGGGCTTTCTGCCCGACATCCGGCGCATCCTCAAGCACGTGCCAGCCAAACGCCAGACGCTCTTCTTCTCCGCCACCATGCCCGACGACATCCGCGGCCTGGCTGGCGACATTCTGAAACACCCGGTCACGGTGCAGATCGGCATGATCGCGCCGGCCGAGACGGTCTCTCACGCGCTCTACCCGGTGCCGGATGGTCTCAAGACCAAGCTGCTGTTGACGATGTTGCAGCAGGCGGAGATCGAGCGTGCGCTCATTTTCACCCGCACCAAGCGTCGCGCGCGTTCTCTGGCCGAAACGTTGGGGAAAAGCGGCTACCGCGTCTCCGCGTTGCAGGGCAACATGGCGCAGAACCGGCGGCAGGAGGCGATCAATGGCTTCCGCAGCGGCGAGTATGATATTCTTGTCGCCACGGACATCGCCGCACGCGGCATCGATGTCGCGTCGGTCTCGCACGTGATCAACTACGACATGCCGGACACCGTCGACGCCTACACCCATCGCATCGGCCGCACCGGCCGCGCGCAGTTGACGGGTGAGGCATTCACCTTCACCGAATACGACGACGAGCCGATGGTGCGCGCGATCGAGCGCGTGCTGGGCAGTCCGGTCGAGCGGCGGCGGGTGGATGGCTTTGATTATGGCGGCGCGTGGCAGAGCCTGCCGGCCAGCCAAAGCAACGGCGGCGGAAGGTCACAAACGCCGCGCAATAGCAGCAGTGGGCGCAACAGCAGCAGTGGGCGCAACAACAGCGCTTCACGCCAGTCAACCGCGCACGCGGCGGCGACGCCTGACGCCAGCGCTGAAAGTAAACCCGCCCGGTCACGCCGCCGGCGCCCGAACTGGCGCCGGCAGGGGACGCAGGCGTAGATAGGTAAGCCAGGGGGCGGTCGGCAACAGGCCGCCCCCTGGCTCTGTCATCGCTACTCTCCTCTGGCGTTCTTCGCACCTCTCCACCACCTACCGTCTTGCCACTCTGTTCCTATCCAGCAGGCTTCCACTCGCCCCGGAATTTAGTGCAGAATCAGGGTGCGTCCCCGGCGCGCCGCGACTTGTACGGGTTGTCATACGGAACTGACAACTGAATTTGGGGGCAATTATGAAGATTGGTTTTGCTTCGATATCAGCGACCACGCACCGATGACCAACGCCGTGGGGGTGGACGTGGCCGCGCCCATCATCGCCACCTTTGACACTACAGTGCAGCCCAGCACCATCACGACGCACACCTTCACCGTGCGCAGCAGCTTGCGCGGGCTGTATACGGAGACGGCCACCGTCAACGGCAGCAGCGTGACGGTCGATCCCGGCCGCGATCACGGCGGCAGCCGATGTCGTGGCCGGCAACAACTTGGCCGCGGCGGCGCTGGCGGTCTACCTGCACCGCGTGGCCTTCAGCACGGCAGCCTACCACGCCAGCGAGGCGGACGGTGCAGCCACGGTCACGGTGACGCGCAGCGCGCCCAACCCGCTCACCGCCGTGGCGGTCGTCGTGCAGATCAGCGACGGCAGCGCCGTGGCGCCGGGCGACTACACCCCCGTCAGCCAGACGGTGACCCTGCCGGCCGGCACGCAGCAGGTTGCCTTCAACGTGCCGCTCACCAGCCGCGTGGTGGTGAACGCCACCTCGGCCGGTGGCGCGCCTGTGCAGGCAGAGGCGGCGGCGACGGTCAACCTGGTCAACGCGTCGCTTGCCTTCACCAAGACTGCCGGGATTCTCGGCATCACGCCTGAATATACGACGCTGACCGACCGGCTGGCGTCGGTCAACACGACCGTTGTCTACTGTTACAACGTGATGAACACCGGCGCCGTCGATCTTGTGCTGGTGACACTGGCGGTCAGCCATTTGGGCAACGTGCCGCTGCCGCCCAACACAGTCATAGCGCCGGGCGTGACCTATGCCGTCATCGCCACGACGACGCTCACGCAGAGCACGACCAACGTGGCGACGTTCTCCGCCAGCCCCGTCGTGGGCGCTGCCGCCGGCAGTCTCTCCGCAAGCAGCGCCGGCAGCGCCATCCTCGTCGTCGGCCAAACCGCGGCGACCGTCCGCATCTCTGCGGCCACGGACGACCAGGATGGCGACACCATCCCGGACAACATCGAGGGCGCGCAGGATGTGGATGGGGACAACGTGCCGAACTTCCTGGATCTGGACTCGGATGGCGACATGGCGCCCGACAGCGAGGAAGCTGGCCCCGATCCGCTGCATCCCCGCGACAGCAACGGGAACGGCATCCCAGATTTCCTCGACCCTACCTCGCCCAAGGCATTCGATCCGGGAGAGGAGCCGGCGCTGGCTGAACAGCTATATCTGCCCTTGATCAATCAGTAGAAAAGTCGGTAGAAAAGGTAGTTGCCCTCTGTGGCATGCGCCGCAGGGAGCACTTTTTGTGACAGGTCCAATGCGTTTGAACTACAAAAGCCGCCCTGCATGAGCAAGAAGGCTTTTATGTCCTTGATCATTGCCGGTAAACATCCTTCCGATGGGCAACCCGTACGACGATCACAACCAGCAAGTCATCCTCTATGTCGTAGACAAGCCGGTAATCCCCGTGCCGGATGGAGTATCCCAAACCGCCTTGCAAACACTTACAAGCAGGGGGACGTGGATTCACGCAAAGTTCATCGATTACGCCGAAAGCCCACTGCTGGATGCGCTCTGGCAAGCGCGCCAGGTCACGGTGCGCCTGTCGCGTCAATTTAACCGTGTACTTCATCGCTGGCAGCCAGTGCGGTAAGTTCGGTTTTGGCTGACTCCCAGTCGAGCAACTCTTCGACGCCGGTCTCAATTTGCAGACGCGCCTGCAAAACGGCCAGGGCGTCTTCGAGATCCTCCAACTGCTGAACTACAGAATTCCACTCATCCGGGCTGACCAACACTGCGGCAGCCCGCCCTTGCCGCGTCAGCACGACAGGTCTCTGCTGGAGTTGATCGAGCACTTCTGCCTGATGAAAGCGCAGGTCCGAAATTGGTATCGTTTGCATAACTGTTTGCATAGCACCTCCTACATAACCACACACTGTACATAGCTGGTTATTTTATACAAAGATTGTCCGTTGTCAATCCAATTGGCTGGCATAAGCTGAGGCGTGGCCTGCCACTCCGACGCCAGGATGGCGTAGAGCAGCATGTTCCACCAGCGGCGCTTGAAATACTTGTTCTCGCGCGGCTGCCTTTCCTGGCGCATATCCAGCTTCCCGATCATGCGCGCCGAAGACGTGTTGTCGGCAATGCAGTGCACCCTGCTGCGATGGACGCCCAACAAAAACTACTTTTCCCTGCGAACCTCCACCTTGTCGCAACGGTGCATTGCAGGTCATTTTTGGACTAAACATTACTGAGCGGGTGGACGGTCGATGGCCGCTTAGGAAAGAGCGCGTCGATGAACAGGGCTGCCTCTGGCTTGGCCCACACATCCGGGAAGAAGGCGCGCAGTTCCGCCAGGCTGCGGTAACCGAAGAGCAGTTGGAGAAAGACAAGCGGCGGGCAGCCCGCGTCGGCTTCGTCGCCGTAAGCGGGAGCACGCCAGGGTTCGACGGCAGCCAGCGTGCCTTGATCAAACTGGAGCCGCAAGCCGCCATTGTAGAAATCGATCTTCAGTTCACCTGTGTAGCCAGTCAGCAGCGAGCGCGCCAGCCGCGCTTCCAGCACCGGGGCAATGTGACGGAGAAACGCCGGTGCATCCGCCACGCGCAGGTACCAGGCGTAGGGCGGCTCGTAGCGCTTCGCCACCCCATCGCCCAGCACGGCATAGAGCGGGTGCGAACGGCCAAAGTTGAACTTGATGGCCTCGAAGGCTTTGTCGTTGCTTTCGATGGGGGGCAGTTGGCGTGCGTGCCGGCAGAAGGCGCGCAGCAGGCTGGGCATCGCCGCCTGCCAGTTGACATCGGCGGCAAGTTGCAGCGCGCCCACCTCCAGCTTTTCGTCCCAGCGCTTGGCGGCCAGCGCGACATAGCCCACTGGATTGCCGCTGCCGTCGAGGATCATGTGCAGGCGCATCGAGAGGATCGTGCCGAGCGGGCCATGTTGCTGCACAAACGGGTCGTCCCAACTGGCGATGAAGTGGCGCCAGAAGGCCGCGGGCGCCTCGTGCCAGACCAGGCTCTGGCTGCTGGGCAGCGCATAGAGCGCCATCACCTGCGGCACGTCGTCGAGCGTGGCGAGGCGCAGGGTGTACGCTTCGGCCGTGTCGTCGGGCTGCAGCGGCGCCGCGGTCAGCGGAACGGTCAGGTTGCCGTCCAGGTCAAGCACGAACTCGTAGCCGAACTGCCGGTAGAAGTAGGGAATGCCGGTGATCGCCTGCACGAGATGGCCTTCCGCGGCGCTGCGCGCGTGGATCATCTCAAAGAGCGCGCGCACCAGGCCACGGTTGCGGTACTCGGCGTTGGTCGCCACCATCTCCGGCTGGCCGACGCTGAAGGGAATTCCTGCGTAGTTCCAGCGCAGCCGCCACAGACAGGTGTAGGCGACGACCGGCTGCTCGGGCTGGTTGGCGTCGATCACCACGGCAAAATCGTCCGGCCCCATGAAGGGAAAGTCTCCCTGCATCAGCACGCGCGCCACATCCATGGCCCGGCGATTGGGCGCTTCGTCCGCGCGGTCGCGGAAGACGCCGCCCATGCACGCGGCGATCTTGGGCTGGTCGGCCGCGGTGGACCAGCGGCGGATCAGCCCGTTGCCGAGGTCGCCTACATAGGTGGCTGCATGAAGTGGTGTGGACATATGTCTGGCTTTCTGTTTAGCGTGGGTGGACCTAGCTCCGTTCAACGTTGATCAGCGCCTCGGCAACCTGGCCGAACGGCTGCCCATCGACCGTCAGGTCGGCGGCGACCGGCTGGCGGCTGCAGGCCATTGTTGGCGTGATGTGAAGTTCGACGCGCACTTCGGCGCGCGCAGCGGCATGCACCGTCGCCGTCTCGCCGGTCCAGCCCGCCGGCCCGACCAGACGCACCGTGAGATCAGCCGCCCGCGGGAGCGGGTTGCGCACGGTGACGGTCAGCGCCACCGGGGCAGGCCGCGCCAGCGTGACGCGGTAGGGCCAGATCCAGCCGCCCCAGCTATCGAGGTTGAAGTGTGTGTCGTCGTCATCCAGCGGCATGATTCTCCGGTGCAGCGTCTGGTACTCCTCCGACCAGCGCGCGACGAGGTCGAAGAAGGTGGCGTCGGTCAGCATCGCCTTCTGGTGACCGCTGAGTACGATGTCGGGACGCCACGCACACAGCCAATCGCCGCTCTGGGTATAGCCGTCGAGCAGCGCACCGTTGCGGTAGACATGGTTCTGGAAGATGATTTTATCGTCCCAGCGCGCAATAGGCCCGTCAGCTGCCTCCGGCCACGAACCACCGGGACGCATGAAGAAGTACTGGTCGCCGGTGTGAGCAAAGCGCTTCCCGTCAGCCTCAAAGCCGATCAGGCTGGCAAAGCGCGTGTGGCCGCTCATGGGGGCAAAGCGGAACTCGAATTCCTCCCAGCGCACGATCTCGTCCAGGCCGATGCGCCGGTCGATGTGGATCGGCTGCGGCCAGTCGCACGGAAAACAGTGCGCGTCCGGGTACGCGAGCAGATCGGCGAAAGCCTCTGACGCCCAGCACTGCGTGCCGAAGAGGCGCTGCAACAGCGGCACGCCGCAGACATGGTCGTCATGAAAGTGGCTGATGAGCGCCACGTCCACGCGATCGATGCCAAACTGCTGCTGCAAGGCGTCGAGGCTGTGCAGCAGGGCCCGGCGGCGGTAAGGTTTGCTGTACTGCGCAGCGAGCAAGCCGCGCGCGGCGTCATAGCCGTAGTCAATCACCAGCGCCTTGCCGGCGTCGCTGATCACAAACCAGTTGATGCTCTCCGTATGCTTGGTGCACCAGACGTGGTCGGTCACCCGCTCCAGCGCAAGTTGGTCAGCCGCGGCGATCTGCAGTGTCTCGTGCGGGCGCCCGGCGCACAACGTCTTTAGATTTTCCTGCAACGCGGCCAGCGCCGCGTCGCATTCGGCCAACATCGGCGCGCCCAGGCTGGGCAGAAGCACGTCCGGGCGCAGCCGGCGCAGGTCCGCCGCCGAGTAGAAGGCAGCCACCGCGCCGCCCAGATCGTTGTAGTTGTACTGATACGGCGCCACGCGCGCCACCCGTCCCGGCGAATGGATCGCCTCGCCGCAGCAGACCGCGCGGTGATCGGTTCCCGGCACGGTGAAGGCCAGCCCGCACTGGGTGACGGTGACGCCCGGCAGCGGCACGACCTCAACATCCAACCCGCCAAGCTGGATCTGCGCGTAATCGTCGAGCACGCCTGCCACCGGCGTTGGCTCGATCGGGGCAAAGAGATCCCAATAATTGTCGTAGATGATGTAGGTGTCGCGCTGGCGAAAGTGCTGTTGCGGGTCGGTGAAAATGGCGCGCTCCCCGGCCGGCGCGTAGACCGGGATGCCAGCCTGCGCCGCGCGCGCCGCGCCCGCCGCGTGGTCGCGGAAGAAGTGGGTGCACGCCAGCGCCTTCACCGGCGCCGGCAATTCGGCGAGATGGTCGAGCCACGCGCCGGCGCCGGCGTCGACGATCAGCACGCCCTCGGGCGCGACGATGGCGTAGACGTTGCAGCTATCGGGAAAGAGGTAAACGTTGGGCAAGATCGGCTTCCAGTGCATGGGGGAATCTTACCACCGACAGGAGCAATCGCATAGGTCTTTCCAACGGAGGATAAACCCAAAAAACGCTTGCATCGCTGCAACAACCTTGCTATAATCCTGGCCCAGCCAGTTATAAAAGGAGCTATGTATGCATAAACTTTATCAAACCATCGCAGCGGGCGATTTAAAGGCCAACACCAATGCAGCCTTTGCGATGGCGGAAGAGGGGCCAGTCGTTGTTCTCAGCAAGGCCACGCCCAAAGCCGTCCTGGTTTCGCCAGACGAGTGGAATCGCATTGCGCAACGGCTAAGCGTGCTTGAGGCGCTCGTGGAAGCCCAGCGCATCGAAGTTCTCAATGAAACCAATCAAAGTTGGGTGACAGGTGCTGAACTAAGAGACCGGCTGGCGAAGCGAGGCGTGAATGTGGGAAGTTCATTATAGTCAAGAAGCAGCGACCTATTTGGAAGATAACGCCACACTGATCACTGGCCTGTTTTTCACCATAGAATCATGGGCCGATTCGGAGGGAAAACCGTCGGTAGGGGATTTTCAGGAAGTTGAAGGAATCATCTTCTGGAATATCCAAGATCATCTGGTAGTGTTGCGGAGAATGGAATCCTTGCATATCGTACGCGTTCTTTTTATGAAGCCTGAATAGCGACATGCTCGGGTATAATGCTGGCGCCGTCAAAGGTTGTGAATATCGTTGCCGAGAGTGCACTGCTGCCCGTGCGGCACCGTGTGAAGAAAGGAAGCTGCCAGGATGATAAAGCTGCGAGACCGCCAGAATTGACCATCATCTATTCCTTTGGCGAATGGATTAAGCAGCGGCACATGAACCTGCGTTTCACACAAGGTGCCATCGCCGAGCAGGTTTTTTGCTTCATCGCATGATCAAGAAGATCGAGGCGGACGAACGCCAGCCCTGCCGGAACTTGCCGAACTGCTTGCCCAGGCATTGGAGTGGTCGAAAGCGGCCGGCAGATCAGCCTGGAAGCGCTATTCGCCACCTACTGAGCGCACCGCAGGCATCGGTCAAGCATTGCCGAGCGAGCGGTGCAGGCGACGATACGGCCAAACAGGATTTGCGCGCGCCTACCGGTTTACACCGTGGTCAACGCTGCCAACGCCGCGCGCATCTGAGCGGCGGAGGGCTGGTTGCCCATACTATCGAAGACGAGGATCGCCTCTTGATAGAAGACGGCCGCCTCGGCTGGTTTGTTTTCTTTGCGCGCGATCCTGGCCAAAAGTTCCAGGATCACCCCGAGGCTGTGTCGATGCCCGATCTGCCTGCGTAATGCTTGTGCTTCTTCTGCCAGATCGCGCGCCGCCGCAAGGTCACCGGCCTGCAGCTTCAGATTGGCCAGCGCACCCAACGTCAAACCCGCCCCCAAGCGTTGCCGATCTGCCGGAAGCCGGCCAGACTCGCCTCTGCCGCGGCCAGTGCGGCGACACGGTCGCCCTGGGCTGTGTGGACAAATGCCAGCCACTGTTGAGCAAAAGCCACGCCCCACACGTCCCCAACTGCCGCAAACAAATCCTCGCTGACCTGGAAAGAGTACAGCGCCGCCATCAGATCGCCCGGCGCCATAGAATGCCATGCCCAACGTGTGGCTGGCATAACCTGCGCCGCGGCGTCCCGCCGGGCCGAGTGATTGCCACAAACGCAGGCTTTCCTGCGTGCGCGCCTGCGCCCCCGCGAAGTCATCTTGCATCCAGGCTAAATAGCCGGCGTGGTAGAGCACGCCAGCGCGTGTTGCCGTGGTCAAGCCGGGTAACCGAATGGCCTGTTCCAACCAGATGAGACCTTCCAGCACGTGGCTGCGGATGCGCCAGAACCATGCCAGAGCGATCACCAGCCGGGCTACCGCCTCTGTCAGCACTGACTGAGCCAGCCCCCAGGTCAGGGCTGCACGCAAGTTGTCGTGTTCTGTCTCTAGCCGCTCCAACCAGATAATCTGCTCGTTGCCAAACAAACGCTCGGCGGCGGTTTCGGCCAAAGTCAGGTAGTACTCGAAATGCTGATGCTTCACAGCGTCAAGCGCTTCTGTAGCAGCAAGCTTCTCCTGGCCATACTGACGCAGCACCTCGTGGAGTTGATAACGCTCAAGCGCCGGCTGGAACTGGAGGAGAGACTTGCCAATGAGTTGCGCCAGCATGGACAGGGTTGCGCCGGCAACCTGCCGCGCCGCTGCGCGCGTCAAACCGCCACGAAAGAAACTCAACCGCATAAACGCTTCCTGCTCTGCCGGCTCCAACCGCCGCCAGGTTGCATCGAAGGTGGTGCGAATGCTGCGATGGCGCTCCGGTAAATCGACGAGATCGGAAGCCAAAAGGTCGAGACTGCCTTGCAGTTCGGCGGCGATGCCGCTGAGCGACAGGGTATCCACCCAGGCCGCCGCCAGCTCCAGCGCCAGAAGCATGCCTTCCACTACTCGGCAGATTTGCCCCAGGCTATCCATTTCTCCCGGCAAGAGGACGAAATCGGGTCGCAGACGGCGAGCGGCAGCCAGCAAGAGTGTTGTAGCAGCAAACCCTTCGTTGGACATGCTGTTTGCCGACCCCGGTTCCACCGGATAGTGCAAGCCTGCCAAGCGGTCGCCGTCGAGATGCAGGACGGCGAGCTGGTCATGCCTGCTGAGATCAAGCCAGGCGCACAATGGTGGCAATTTACCAATGCCGGCCAGAAAATGCACATGCTGGGCATCGTCAAGCTGGCTGCTGACAAGACGGTGGACGATATTGTCGCCTGGGATGAGAGCGGGGATGGGCCAGAGCCGTTCGAGTGGATTGCGTTCTGGAACTTGATGTCGCCCGGTGTGTCCAGTTGGGGTGAGTTGGATCTGCCACCAGGCGCTTATTGGATGTTGGACTTTGCGACCGAGCCGACCGAAGCGGGTATGACCCCGCCCGCGCTAGGCATAACGAAAGCAATCACCGTAACCGAATGACGCTGCGTAGGTCAGTTTTCTGAAAGCCGCGCGCCAGACATCGTGAAGCTGTTGCGTGAGCCAGCCGAACGTGCCTGGTGCGTTGCCGACTGGATGCCAGTCTGGAGAACTAAGGAGCGTGTGAGATGACGAAATGGGAAATGCTCCAGTTGCCGCGGCGGGGGGCCTCCGCTGTGTGTGAGCAATTCTTTGCCTTTATCTGTCAGGTGGAGTGGGGTGTATCGCCGGCCGAAACCGCGCACCTGCTCGGCTACAAACACCTGCGTCCCAGGGGACGTTGACAGAGTAGGGTCTGGTGACCGGCGCTGACGAGGAACGCAAATGAGCGCCTTGACACTCCCAGAGGTAAAGCCGCTGTCTGCGCTGCACAGTTTGATCGATGCCGATACCCTGACCCCTGTCGTAACCAGGCTGTTACAGGCGCCGCTTTGCGTGAATAGCTGAACAATGACCGTGCCGACCGACTACGCCCACGATGTGAAGCCGAACGCGGCCGGCGTCTGCCGTATCGCTGGCACGGCCACAACGGCAACCGGCGAGCAACGCGACTGGTCGGTGATGCTCAAGGTGCTGAAATCGCCCGCCGGCGCCGTCATGCCCAATGGCATCGTGATTACCCAATCGATGGCCGACGACCGTCAGTCCTTTGGCTACTGGAAACGCGAAGCCGCGGTGCATCAGTCCGGATTGCTTGCCAGTTTGCCCCACGGATTGGCCGCGCCTGACATCTACGGTGTGCTGGATGCGGGCGACCAAGTCTGGCTCTGGCAGGCTGAGGCCGCAACACCGTCGCCTGGTCATGGGCGTATTATCGCGAAGCCGCCTATCGGTTGGGGCTTTGGCAAGGACAATACGTCACGAGAGAGCGAGTGTTGCCGGACTTCGACTGGCTGTCGCACAACTGGCTGCGGCAATGGCTCGACCTGCCGGTGGCGAAGATCCTTGAAATGCTCGACCGGTTCGGCGGCCTGGAACTGCCTGTCGTTCGCAACCATTTTTCGCCGACGGACATCATCCAGGTTCGTCAGTTGTGGGCAGCACGCGAGCAGCACCTGGCACGTCTGGCCCACTTGCCGCAGGTGCTCTGTCACCTGGATGCCTACCGCGCCAACTTCTTCTGGCACGGCGACACCCTGACCGTGATTGACTGGGAGTTTACCGGCGTCGGCGCCCTGGGTGAAGAGATGGCAGCGTTCGTGGGCGCCACGTTGCTGCTTGACCATGCACCGATGGCGGAGGCGCCGCACCTGGAGGCTGTCGCGCTGGACGGCTACGTTGCCGGGCTGCGCGCCGTTGGTTGGGACGGCGCAGCCGACACGGTCTGGCAGACCTATCGCGCCGCCATGCCTCTACGCTATGCCGTGATGTCGCTGGCGAGCATGTGTCGCACGACGATGGAGCCGGACTTTGCCGAAAACTGGTCACAGAAATTGGGCAAGCCCCTGGATGCGATTCTAGCGCAACGGGCAGCGTTCGTGCGCTTCATGTTCAACCGCAGCCTTTGATGGCGCCCTGGTGATCGTCATGCCACCCGCTGCGCACGCGCATCCAAGGCTGGATCGACCGGCGTTTCTATCGCAGAAAGTACGACCCCCAGCAGGTGCTCGCCCGGTTCGCCATCACTGCGCGCGATGAGACGGACATGAACATACTGACGGCGGAATTGGCGCGGGTGGTGGAGGGACGCTAGAGCCAGCAGGGGTGAGCGTGTGGTTGCGCAGACAAGAAGCCCCAAAGAGCACGTTGGCCTCTTCGGGGCTGACCGGACACACATCGTGAGTTGCTGCGCTCACGCCGCCAAGGGAAGCTGGCGAGTTGTCAAGACATCCATCGCGGACAGACGGCGCACCTGCTCCGGCGCCAGGGTAAGCAGCGCCTTGGTCGAGCCATCCGGGTTTACGAACTCAACGTCATATGCCAAACGCCGGCCCTTGACCAGAGCGACTGCCTCTGTGCACCTTGCCTGACAGCGATGGCGAGGGAGGACGAGAGCAGAAATGTCCCCTGTCAACCGACCGTTTTATCGTCCAACCACTGTTCACTCAAGAAAAGAGGATGGGACTTTATTTTTGACCCTTTTGCTGTCTTGACAATTGGGTCCACTATAACGGCGACCGGGGGCGATTTCCCGAGCTGCGCTTTCGGATTCCGCGCCGTCTGGCCCATGCCCAGATCATCAAACATAGAGAAGGCAGGCGTGTCGTGACATCGAAGTGCGCTACAC
>JACSRH010000373.1 GCA_014879855.1 Caldilineaceae bacterium
CTGCACATTCTCTTGTTTTTCTCTGCGTTTCTCTGCATCTCTGCGCCTCTGCGTCAAATCAGATGACTTTTCAGACAGTCTCTTAGGAGAATTACCGTGATCAAACACGCCAGCGACGTAGTCTGGCAATGGCGCCGCGCACAAGCCGCCGCATGCGTACGCGTGCCGGTACACTCCGGCGCAACGTATGCATTTGAGCCGCCACCGCGCGCGCTGCGTCTTCTCCCGCAGCCGGACGGGCAAGCCTGCTGTGTGTTGCAGCCGCCAGCCACGCCAGCACCGCCGGATCGAAATCAAAGAGATCGGATTCAGTGCGGATACAAGCACCCTGATCGTACCGGGCCAGATCCTCGGTGAAGGGAAGTCCCAGGCGCTGTTCCAGCCAGGGTATTTGTGGCAGCACATTGCTGATCACGGGTTCTACTGTTGAGGAATGAAAGCGTAAAGCCGGCCCGCGCAGTTCGCGCAAACGTTGGTTCAACCATGCATCTTGTGCTGCCGTTGCCCCTGTGCCATGCCCTGGCCCAAACTTGCGATAGGCGTACAACAACTGAATGGCAGGTAATTTCAGACTGTCGTTGGCGCGGCGAATGCGCCCGGCATCGAAATGAATCCCTGCCTGCTGGCAAAAGTGGCGAACCACACAACCCTCCGGGAAAGTGCTGGGATCATACTTATAAACCTGCACATGCTCAGAACCAAAAACGCTCTCCAAAGTCTCGATGCGTTCACGGTAGTCAATCTTCGAATGATTCGCAGGAGATACCTGAAAAGAGGACAAGTCGCCCGCCTTGATACGCTGTTGAAAGCAACTTTCCAACCACTCCTTCCAGGAGCGAACATAGGCGATGACCCGGACGGTGTAGCCGCGCTCCGCCATGAACTCCCGAATCCGCTCATACTGCGTCCCCCGCATCCCCCAGCAATACTCGGCGGAGAGAATGGATTGAACATCAGCGTCAGCAGTCGCCAGATGCTTGTCCAACTTGTGCAACAACTGCACTCTGTACTGCGCCACCTGCTGGGCTGATCGCCCCATTCTCCTGTGAACATGAGACTTTTCCGGCGTATCGCCAAAGAGCGCTGCCATAGCTGCGGCGTGATTGACTTGCCCCAAACCGATGTAACGGAAGGCAGGGTCCGCCAGGCCGTAGTACAACGATTCCTGAATCGCTGACGTCCCGGTTTTGGGCATGCCTACGTGGAGAATGCACTGCTTCATGTGACCTCGATCGCTTGAAACTGTCCTTCTTGTTGTCGACAGATTGCGATGGTGAAATAGCACTGCAGATTTAGAGTTGATCAGCAAGCAGGTGATCAATGATGGTATCAAGCCGCGCCAGGAAGTTCGCCTTGCTAAAGTGCTGGCTGCGCACAATCGCCTGTTGGCTAAGCGCAGAGCGCAGGGATTCATCTGCGGCCAGGCGGCGGGTGCAGGCGGCTAGCTCCGGCAAGTTATCCCACACAAAGCCATTCACGCCGTGTGTAACTGTTTCGGTTGGGCCGCCGGAATTGAATACCACAGGCACCGCGCCGGCCGACATGGCTTCGACAATCGTCATGCCAAAATGCTCTTGTGTTTCTGGGTAGCGTTGTGCATCTTGGCCATAGCCGGTGGCGTGCCAGTAGAGGCTGGCTGTCCGATAGAGTTGATGTAATTCCGCCAGGCTGGCATTCACGTGAAAAAAGATCGGGTAGCCTTCCGCAGCACGCTGCAAAGCGGCCAACTGCGCTGCATTCTCCGATGTGGGATAATAGCCCCCCGCCAAATGTAATTGCCAGCCGGCGTGATGGAGATCGGGCAACGCCTTGAAGGTCTCGATCATAAGTTCCTGGCGTTTGTTCATGACCTGAGCGTTGTGAGCAGAAGTAAACCTGCCGGCATGGCAGATCACTTTTGTCTTGGGCTGGGTTCCATCCACCAGCTCACAGGCGGCATAGACGACGGCAGACGACAAGCCCCACCGTTGTTGAATCCAGCCCTGCGTAAAGCGAGAATTGGCGGCAATGATGTCATAGGCGCGCAGTCTGTTCAGGCTGGCAGAGCCGGTGGGCATCCATCGCAGCCAGGTTCGGCTTTTATCCATGCGATCGTGTGTTCGGGGCGACGGGTCACGCTTGTTCGCCCTTTGGGGGATCACATTTGGAAAGGTGCACATATAGAGGCTGCGTTTGGCGAGCGGTGGCATGGTCAGATCTGGGGAATGATTCACAAACAGATCGAGTTGGCGTGCCCGGATTTGTCGGGCATAGCAGGTTTGGGTGGTAACCCGTTCGAGCCATTTATCCTGCTGCGGTATCGCTGACAACAGCCGCCGGTAATAGGTTGGCAGCGGCTGGAGTTCAACAAGATGGACCCGGTTAAGGTCGACTCCAAAAAACTGCTGCAGATGGCGCCAATCGACGGGCTTCGTGGCGAACAAAGTCACGTCAAACCTTTGCGCCCAATGTTCAGCCATTGCCAAGACACATTTGGTGGCGCCGTTAGGCCCGTAGCTGCGTGTCCGAAAAATGCCAACTTGCAATTTTGCCATGCAAGCTCAATCCCATACATTCAGTGTGGTTGGAAACTGCTTTACAACTGTGACAACGTTCACTAGAATCGCCCTTTTCCCCCTCACATTTTCATCTTCACTTTTTCCCCTTCATGCGCCAGTATCGCAGCACCGAGTATAGTTTGACGCGTTGTGGATAGAGCCAGCTCTGTGACCGTCTTTCGATGTCGGCCAAGTCGGTCAGCATGGCGGCATCAAAATGGTTTTGCCAGTCTCCGGCCACGCCATGACGAAATCGGGCCGAAGGAAGCCCAGACTGGACGCGCAGGGTGTCTAGCTGTGTGTTTGCCTGAATACGCTTCAGGTCTTCTTCCCCCAACTCTGCTCCAAGCCAACGGCCAAGCTGGGTCACTACTCCAGAAAAATCGTCCAACAGCGTCTCATATTGAAGGCAAAGATAGTGTGGCGAATCTGTTTCCCAAATGAGATGATAGTTCAGAACGTTACCAGCAACCTGGCGCCCCTGCGACCAGTAAAACGCGTCGAAGGGAGATGCAGCTATCTTCTCTGCCTGAAAATGGTAATAGGCTGAAACGACCACATCACGAATGTCACGTCGGATATTCAGAACCCGCACATGCGGGTCGTTGAGCAACAGCCAGCGCAAAGGCAAGAGGTCATAGTGGCTCTTGACGAGGACGTCCTGGCGGCGATGTTCCCCGTGGCGCAGGTAATCAGCTAACAAACGGCGCTTGATGATTGGTTCGGGCACACGCGGGTTCAAATAACGGGTGGGTGGCTTGCTCTGCGGCAGGATTTCTCTGGTGATCAGGAAGAGCCAGGTGGAGCCGCTCTTGAACGCGCCATTGGCAACAATCAGCATTGGATGGATCACCTGTCTGGAGTTCCAGCGGAGTCGTTGAGTATTGGTTGCCGCCCGATTTTACAATTTGTTTGCTCATGGGGCAAGTGTATGGCCCAGCCAGGTGCTGGGATAGACCCCGCGTTGGGAATTTGCTTTCGTGCCGCCGACAGGCATGTTACAATCATGGGCGCGAAGATCGCCAGCGATTGACCTGTCAGTACACCATGCCCGATAGGAAGGATGCCGCCAGCAGTGAGTGAGACGCGTTCTCGCACCTTGACAGTTGCCAGCACTGCCGGGCTGTGCAACCGCCTGCGCGTGCTGCTTTCAGGCCTGGCGCTGGCGGAGGCGACGGGCAGGCGCTTCACCATGTTGTGGCCGCGCACTGCTGCTTGTTCAGCAGCATTCGATGAACTGTTTGCCTTGCCCTGGCCCGTGAGAGCGGCGACTATGCAAGAAGTTGACGCACTTGCCCATTGGGATCAGCGCAAACGGGATACTCTCGATCTGCTCACGGCAGACGGCGCCGACATTCGTCTTCAAACCTGGAGTTGGCTGCTTGCGCCGTCCAGATTTCCTGCCCACCGGGTGCTCAGGGTGCGCTGCGCGCAACTGCTTGCGAGCATGCAGCCAATCACCGAGATTCAGGCGCGCATCAATGCTTTTCGGGATACCAGTTTTCGCCCCCAGATGATCGGCGTTCATTTGCGCCGCGCAGACATGCGCCTGCTCTACCCGCTTTCCGCCACGAACACAACTGCGGCGATGGCGGCTGTGGACGCTTATCTTGACCGCTGTCCCGGCGCCGGGGTGTTGCTTTGCACAGACGATGGCGCAGTCGATCAACACTCTGGACGGGTCTTGGCGGCAGAAGGCGTGCGCGCCAGATTCGTGCAACGCTACGGTGCGCACGTCGTCTACACCGCGCCGCGGTCACTCGACCGCCGGGAGCCTGCCTCTATCCAGGATGCGCTCGTGGACCTGTGGCTGCTGCGCGCTGCAGACTACCTTGTCGGCACAGCGGCCAGCTCATTCTCAGAAATGGCGGCTTTGGGCCGGGGCATTCCTGTGACCATGTGCCGGTCAGAGCATCCGCTGCGCCATGTATTCCCGCTGCGCGACTGGCTGCAAGGGCAATCCTCGCTCAAGTGGCTGGCGCGCTATTATTGGCGTCTCATTCATCTTCGCGGCGTGCGCTGAAGTACTCCCGGACTGCCAGGTGCAGTTCGGGCTTGGCGCTCGCCCACTCCCAGATTCCGTCCGCGTTGAGCCGCAGGTCGTGCGCCGGGTCGAAGTGATGCCGCTTCAGGATGGCGTTGCGGCTGGCGTACTGCCGATTGACGGGATCGCCGTGCCACAGATGCAGCGCCATGCCGGGGACGTAGCCGATTCGGCCCTGGATTTCGGCAGCAAAAGGCTTTGCCCAGCGTAAGTAGTGAGCGAAGAAAGGTTCGTCTGGCGCGGCAACCGGCGGTGTCCGCGTGCGAACCAGATACCAATCCGCCAGCCAGCGCGGCCAGGGGATGCGCAAGAGGCGATTTAGCCCTTTTTCCACGAGATAGGGTCGGCGCCGCTGATGGGCGCACGTAATCCCCCTGCCACAAGGGCTGTTCAGCCCGCCACCCGCGGCGTGGGCGAACAATTCATCGCCGCCATCAAGGATCGCGGCGTCATACACGCTGTGCCTTTCGATCAGGTCCCGCCGTGCGGCCCAGCCGATGCCCGGTTGACCATGCGCCGCCGCCCCCAAACGCGCCGATTCGAGCCGGAGTTGGAGTTGACAGGCAAAACTGCGCCGCGAACGGCCGTTGAAGGTGAGCTTGCCGCGCGCCATGCGGCCTACTCGATCATGGGGTTGCACCAGCGGCCAGCGGTCGAGCAGCACCGAGGTCTGCACCGCCCAATCAGGGTTGGTGAAGAGGATATCGGCATCCAGCCATGCTATTTTTGTCGCATGGGCTGGCAGTTGAGAGATCGCCAGGTTGATCAGCCGCTCCTTCATCCACATCACGTCGCGTCCCCGCACCTGGATGACAGCGGGACTGACTGTCAACTCGAACGGCTCGTCGCCAAACGCACACTCAATCGTGACAAACGGGATGCCCGCCGCTCGAATCGGCGCGGCAAAGCGTTCGTAGTTGGCGCGCTTGGTGCGATAGCGCGCCGGGTTGTAATAGGTCGTCACGACCCACAGATCGGCGCACGGTGCGTAGGCCGCGGCGGGATGAAACTCGCTCATGCTGTGATCCCTTGTGGCCTCATGCCAGCCCACCCTTCGATTTCGTGACGTGTAAACACCTGCAACACCGCCCGCTCGTCATGGACGCCATAGGAAACCAGCCAGCGGTCATCGTCGATCTGCACCAGCCCACACGGGTAGACGACCCGCCGCGGGGCCATATGGCTCGGCGTTGGCCGCTGCCGCCGCCCTTCAAGTTCAGGCCGCAGCAGCGGCCGGGGGGCCAGATAGACCGGTGCGAAGGGCGGCGCAGCCGCAAAGGCATAGACGCCGCCATAGTACCGCACCGGCGCAAACCACTCACGGAGCCAGCGCTTGAACGGACGCAACCAGGGCAGGCGCTTCAGCGTTTCCATCACTGGAGCCCGCTCTGCCGGGGCCGTTCCCGGCGCATGGGTGCGCGAATGAAAGATCGAAATGTAATGCTGCCCGACCCGCACCGGCGGCGTCCCCCCGCGCAGCACGCCATAGCGCCGGGTATAGACCGTTGTGTCCCAGTCCGTGCGAAAGACCGGCCAGCAGCGCACCGGCCCGACGCCCGCCAGGTCCACGCGCAGGATGATGTGCGGATCCACCTGATAGATCGCAAAGAGTTCACCGTCGTGCTCGAAAAGCAGCCAGTTCTTTTCGCACGGCTGGC
>JACSRH010000236.1 GCA_014879855.1 Caldilineaceae bacterium
CTTACTCCGTCAACTTACTCCGTCAACTTACTCCGTCAACTTACTCCGTCAACTTACTCCGTCAACTTATTCCGTCAGCTCCGCCAGCCGTTCCTCAAGTTGTGAACGACGCGCTTGCAGTTCAACCAGCCGCGACCGTTCGCGCTCTACGACTTCGACCGGCGCCTTTTGGGTGAACCCGGCGTTGCCCAACATGCCTTCGATGCGCTGCGCCTGTTTGTCGACGTTGTCGATCTCACTCTGAATCCGTTTGCGTTCGGCTGCCAGGTCGACCAGATCAGCCAGCGGCAGGTAGACGGTCATACTGGCGGCGGCCAGCGTTGCCGCCTTGCCCGGCGCGGCCAGTTCCGCCGCCACCTGCACTGTGGCCGGTTCCAGCCGCGCCAGCATCACCATCACAGGCAGGTTGTCCTCGATCAATTGCGTGTGTTCGCCAGCGCTGAAGTGCGCGGCGATGCGCCGCGCCGCGGGCACGTCATATTCGCTGCGCACATTGCGGATGCCGCGGATCAATTCCTGCAACCGGCCAAAGTGATCTTCTGCGCTCGCGTCATATTGCCCACTCTCCTCAGGCCAGCGCGTGACCATGATCGAACGAGCGTTGCCCGCCATGCCCGGTAGATTCTGCCAGATAGCCTCTGTCACAAAGGGCATGAAAGGGTGCAGCAGACGCAAACTATGTTCGAGTACATAGGCCAGCACCTGGCGCGTGGCGCGCGCGGTGGCGCTGTCCGCATCACCCAGCCGCACCTTCGACGCCTCGATATACCAGTCACAATACTCATTCCACAGGAATTCATAGAGCTGGCGGCCGGCCTCGCCAAGCTGCCACGTCTCGATCAACCGGCTCACGTCACGCCGCACGCTCTCATAACGACTGAGGATCCAACGATCCGCCAGGCTGAGCATAGCGTTATCGGGCAGCGCATAGGTTGGTCGATCAGGATCGCGCTGGTCGAACGCCAACTCGCTATCCTGCAACTTCATCACCACAAAGCGCGCTGCATTCCAAATTTTATTGGCGAAATTGCGATTCGCTTCAACGCGGCTCGTGCTCAATTTCATATCGTTGCCCGGTGTGCCGCCCGTCAGCAGCGAGAAGCGCAGGGCGTCCGCGCCATATTCGGCAATGAGGTCGAGTGGATCGAGTACATTGGCAAGGCTTTTGCTCATCTTGCGCCCTTGCTCGTCGCGCACCAGGCCATGCAGATAGACCACGTTGAAAGGCGCCTTGCCGGTAAACTTCAGACCCATCATGATCATGCGCGCCACCCAGAAAAAGATGATGTCGTAGCCTGTCTCCAACACGGCAGTCGGATAGTAAGTTGCCAGATCATCCGTCTTTTCCGGCCAGCCCAGCGTGCTGAAGGGCCACAGCCCGCTGCTGAACCACGTATCGAGCACATCCGCATCCTGGATCAGGCTGACTTCGCGTCCATAATGATCCGTTGCCTTGATTCTGGCTTCGCTTTCGCTGCGACCGGCGAACGCGGCGCCGTCCGGCCCATACCAGACCGGAATGCGATGTCCCCACCAAAGCTGCCGGCTGATGCACCAGTCGCGAATATTCTCCAGCCAGTGGTTATAGACGCGCTCGAAGCGCTGCGGCACAATCTGGATGGCGCCATTTGCCACGGACGCCAGCGCCGGTTGCGCCAATGGCTCCATCTTCATCCACCACTGCTCACTCAAAAGCGGTTCAACAATCGTGCCACAGCGTTGGCAATGTCCGACTTGGTGCGCGTGCTCCTTATCGGCCACCACCAGGCCGGCCTCCTGCATATCGGCCCACAGCCGCTTGCGCGCGTCGAAACGATCCAGCCCAGCGTAAGGGCCGGCACTGGCGTTGAGCGTGCCGTCATTGTTCAGGATATTGAGCATCGTCAGATCGTGACGCTTGCCGATCTCATAATCGTTCGGGTCATGGCCGGGCGTCACCTTGAGCGCGCCGGTGCCGAATTCCGGGTCGACATACGCGTCGGCAATCACGGGAATGGCGCGGTTGAGGATGGGGACAAGTGCGGTCTTGCCCACAAACTCCTGGTAACGCGGATCGTCGGGATGAACAGCCACCGCGGTGTCGCCCAGGATGGTTTCTGGTCGCGTCGTGCTCACTTCCAGAAAGCCACCTTCCTTAAGTGGATAACGAAAGGTGTAGAAGCGACCATTCACTTCGGTGTAGTCCACTTCCAGATCGCTGATGGCGCTCTGACAGCGTGGGCACCAGTTAACCAGATAGTTGCCCTTGTAGATCAGCCCTTCTTCGTAGAGACGCACAAAGGCTTCAAGCACGGCCTCGCTCAGCCCTTCATCGAGGGTGAATCGCTCGCGCGTCCAGTCGCACGAAATGCCCATGCGCCGCTGCTGTGCGCTGATGCGAGTGTGATACTCGGCCTTCCAACTCCAGACCTCCTCGACAAAGCGCTCACGCCCCAAATCATGACGCGTGACGCCTTGCTTCTCCAGTTGACGCTCCACCACATTCTGCGTGGCAATGCCGGCGTGATCCGTGCCCGGCACCCAAAGCGTGGGATCGCCGATCATGCGGTGATAGCGGATCAGCATGTCCTCGACGCTGCTGGTGATGGCGTGACCCAAATGCAGCGCGCCGGTGACATTGGGCGGCGGCATCGCGATCACGAACGGACGCCGCGCAGGGTCGGCCAGGCCGCTGGCGATCTGCTGCTCTGGACGGAAAAAGCCACTCTGCTCCCACCACTCGTAGAGCGTTTCCTCCACCTGGCTCGGGTCGTATGCTTTGGGCATGGTTGGTTCGGTCATCGCGGTTCCTCATTTCAATCAGAGACGATCTGTGAGTTGCGAAGAGCAGCGCCGGGAAATCCGTTCGCCCTGCAATAACTCGCCCCTCGCCATTCAAACAAAAAAGCCGCTCCATCCCAAGGACGAAGCGGCTTCGCGGTACCACCTTGATTATACGCCACCGGTCTTGTCGGCGTATCACTTGCGGCGCGATAACGGGCGCTGACCGAAGAACGCTGCGCCGGTGTTCTCACTTAACGGGCGTTCACGTTCCCAACCTTCCCGGCGACCTTCCCTATTGCCTGAGCGGACGGGGCTTACAGCCGATGGCCCCTTCTCTCTGACGCCGGCATGACAGGTACTCCTCCGGTGCATCGTTGTTGCGTTGTATTAATGCATCAGTATAGCCGAACCCTGCCAGCCCGTCAAAAAATATCCAGGACGGGGGTCTGCTTCACGTTGGGCGCAAAACGTTGGGCGCAAAACGTTGGGTGCAAAACGTTGGGTGCAAACTACGTCCCCAAGGCGTCGATTGGCGATCAGCACGTCCACGATGCATCTTCTCGCACCCATCAGGTTCCGCTCAAGACCTGCTGCACCAGCGCCAGCGCGGCCATGCAGTCCGCGTCGGGGCTGTAGTGCTCCGGCTCATGCTCGATGCTGATGGCCCCCGCATAGCCCATCTGCTTGAGCGCGTGCAGACAGGCGACGATGGGAACAACGCCCGCGCCCAGACGGCAGGTTGTATGGCCTCCGGCCGCGGCCACATCCTTCAAGTGAACGTGAAAAAGCCTGTCGCTCACCGCGCGCAGCGCAGCCACCGCGTCCACGGAGAAAGTGCCGAACCAGCCGGTGTCCACGCAGAAGCCGATCACGTCCTCGTCGCCTGCGCCCACCTTGTCGATCATTTCCTGGATCGACTTTTCCGGGTGATTTTCGTAGCCAAACTTGACGCCATACTTGCGCAGCGTCTCCGCCATCCACGCCCGATCTTCGGTCAGCAGCGCGCTGTTGCCGCCCAGTACGGGAGCGCCCATTTCACGCGCCAGCCAACACGCCTTTTCAAATTCGGCGCGCGTGGCGCCAAAGCCACCGGCTAGGCTGACCAGCTTCATGTTGTGGCGCGCCAGTGTGGTGCGCGCGATGCGAATGTGCTCCTCAGTCGCCCAGTTGTAGTGCAGGTGCGCCAGCCAGATATCGACGGCCTCAAAGCCCAGCCCTGCGATCTCCGCGATCATATCTTCGAAGCGCGCGGCGTATGTGTCGCGCGGCATAAAATACTCCTGGGTGGCGGCGTCGCCTTGCATCCACCCTTCGGTCATGTTGTAGTCAAGCTGTCGCGCCACGTAATTGGCGGACATGAAAGATAGCGTATTCATTGATGTCTCCTGAACAACTCCGACACATCAAGTTCCTTAAAAAACCTGATGTGTCGGTGAGAGGACAAAAACCGAACAGGGGATTAGCGTTTCAACTGCTGAAAGTACTGCTTGCGAAACTTGGCGACTTTCGGCGCGATCACTACCTGGCAATAGGGTTGCTTCGGGTTGCGTGCAAAGTAATCTTGATGATACTCCTCAGCTGGATAAAAGTCGCCAAGCGGCGCCAGCTCCGTCACGAGGGGGTTCGGCCAGATGCGCTGCTGAGTCACTTCGTCCATTATCTCGCGCGCAACCTGCTTCTGCGCCGCGTCGTGGTAAAGGATGATCGACCGGTATTGTGTGCCCACATCCGCGCCCTGCCGATTGCGCGTCGTCGGGTCATGCATCGTGAAAAAGACGCGCAGGATATCGCGCAGGCTGATCACACTGGGGTCGAACGTCACCTGCACCACCTCGGCATGACCGGTCGCACCGTTGCAGACTTCACGGTAAGTTGGCCGCTTGACGTGACCGCCTGCATAGCCCGACGCTACTTTTTCCACCCCGCGCAACTCCACATAGACCGCCTCTAAACACCAGAAACAGCCGCCGCCCAGCGTCACTGTTTCCAAGCTCTGCTTTTCGTTGTTCTGTGTTTCATTCATCCTATCTATTCTCCTGTTTCTCCTGTTCTCTCTTCCATGCCTGCTTGAGCGCCAGCAGCGCCGCGCCCACCGCTGCATCCAGATGCGGCGTTACGATCTCCGCGTGCGGCGCGACCTCTTCCAATCGGCTTGCCAACAGGCGGCGCAACAGACGGTTGTCCGCCAGATTGCCGCCAGCCAGCACGAGCGGAAAAGCATGGTTTTCCAGCGCAAGCCCGCGGATCACGGCCGCGGCCCGTTGCGCCAGGTTGTCGGCAGCCCAGGTCAAAATTCGGAAGGCCATTTCGTCATTCTCTCTGGCGCATTCTTCGACAAGGCGCGCCAGGCCCGCCACATGCGCCCACCCAGGCTGGCCGTAGGTCCAGGCAACCAAATCCTGCACCTCGCGCAAATGGAGATCAGCCAGCACGCGCGCCGTCAATGTAGTGACAGGCCCGCTGCCGTCCGCCGCCGCTGTGATCGACTGCAAGGCCGCGGCCCCGATGCTGAAGCCGCCGCCTGGATCCCCCAGGATCGCGCCCCAGCCGCCCGCACGCCGACGCTGCCCCGCCCCATCGACGCCAAGCACGATCATGCCCGTGCCGCTGATGATGACCACCCCGTAGAGATCGCCGCCCGTGCCGCTTGCCAGCGCGGCAACGGCATCGTTATCAACATAGGTATAGGCATGAGGCAGGATCTCCGCCATCCATTGTCGCACCAACTGCGCGTCCGCCGGCCGCCCCACGCCGGACATGCCCAGTCCCACCGCCACAACTTCGTCCGGTTCGGCGCTGGCCTGCGACAGCACCGTCACGATCGCCTCCGCCAGCCGTTCGCGCACCGTGCCATGCTCGATCGCGTTGATGTTGGTCGAGCCCACGGTGGTTGTTGCCAGCACCTCGCCATCTTCGCTGACAGCCACGCAGCGCGTCTTCGTGCCGCCGCCGTCGATGCCCAATGTAATCATAAATCGAGTGCCTCGTGAAAATAGGAGAGTAGATATTAGAGAGTAGGAGATTGAGAGATTAAGCGATTGGGGAGATTGAAGGAATTGCAAGAGGCAGCGCCCACCAATCTCCTACTCTCCAATCCCCTAATCTCCAATCCCTCGATCTCTAATATTTACTCTCCAATAATTCCGCCCCGGCGCGATCTTCCCCAGCACCTGCGCGTGCCGAGCGCCTGTGCAGGCAGGCATATTGCCCGGCAGGCCAAGCGCACACAGATAGGCGAGCAAAGCGAAGGTCAACGATTCTTTGGCATCGACGTCGATGCCCAGCATCTCATGGTTGACTACTGCAACCTCACGGCCCAGCCGCGCGGCCAATTGTGTGCGCAAATGCGCCATCAGCGTCGGGTTGTGAGCGCCGCCGCCAGCCACCGCCACCTGCGCCACCGGCCCCGGCGCAAATCGAGCATACGCGTCAGCGATGCTCGCAGCCGTCAGCGCCGTTACCGTTGCCACGAAATCCAAGTCACTGAGACCTGCAGCGTGCGCCGCGGTGTACAACGTGCGCGCAAGTTCCGCCGTGTAGCGTTCGCGCCCGGTCGTTTTGGGCGGCGCCCCCTGCAGATAGGCATCGTCGAGCCAGCGCGCCACCAGCGTTTCTTCGCTCCGTCCTTGCGCCGCAAGCCGGCCATCCTGATCGTACGCCAGCGCGCCATTGCTGGCAAAGCGCGCGGCCCAATCGATCAACACATTGCCTGGCCCCGTATCAAAGGCGAGTGGCGCGGCTTCGTGGCCGGCCGGCGGCAGAAAGGTGACGTTGCCGATGCCGCCAATATTTTGAATCGCGCGCCAGCCGCCTTCTACACCATTGAGGCTGGGCGGCGGGCGCAGCAGCAGCCAGTCCAATAAACTGACGAGAGGCGCGCCCTGCCCGCCCGCGGCGACATCGGCGACGCGGAAATCGCCAATCGTCGTCACGCCGGTGCGTTCGGCGATCACGGCTGGCTCGCCGATCTGCAATGTGCTGGTCACCTGCCCGTCGGCGGTTGCATCGTGCCAGATAGTCTGCCCATGACTGCCGATCAGGTCCAGCGTGTGCAGCGGGATGCCAGCATCGGCCATCACCTGCTGTACAGCGTCGGCAAAGCGTTCGCCCAGGATGAAGTTGGCGCGGCAGATGAGCGCAGGGTCGGCGCGCCCCGCAAAAAGTTCAAAGATCAACTTGCGCTCCGGCGCTGGCCACGGTACAGTGGCAGCCGTAACCTGGCGCACCGATAGTGCGTCATCAAGAGCGAGAGGCAGGCCACTGATCTCGGCAAGGGCAACGTCGATGCCGTCGGCAGAGGTGCCACTCATAAGACCGGCGACAAGATAAGACTTTCCAGCCACTTTGCCCATACTCCGTTTCTGGTAGGATAAAGAAAAGATAAGACAGGCGGCGATCGCTGCATCATGTGACGACCGGTAAGCGCCATGAATTCACCGAATTACCTGTACAGCGCCGCGCTCTTTTTGGCAAGTGCGATCAGCTTTGTGGTGGCAATGCTGATCACTTCACAACGACGCCCGCTGGCGCCGGGTTCGCTGCCGCTGATCGTAGGATTGTTGGCGCTCAGTTGGTGGAATCTCACCTACGGGATTTTCTGGGCAGGCGTTCCTGGCCCCACGCCCTTTTTCTGGTTGGATATTACCTACCTGGGCGTTGTCATCGCACCGACCGCTTTCCTTGTTTTCGCCATGCAATTAGGGGGGCTGAGCGCCTGGGTGAAGCCCCCCTTCCTGCTGGGGGTGAGCGTCGAGCCGCTGTTGGTGACGGTGATGCTCTGGACAGATCCCAGACACAACCTCTTTTTTGGCGCGATGCGCACCGAGAATGCCTCCTCCATCTTAAGTGGCGGCCCGGTCTTTTGGCTCAACCTGGTGTACAGCTATGTGCTGCTCATGATCGCGTTCCTGATCCTGATCCGGCGCTACACCCTGGTTTCCGGCATCTACCGGCGCCAGATCGGCTTTGTCATCGCCGGCGTCATGGTCGGCTGGAGCGCCAGCTTTATCTCCCTGACCCCGCTAAATCCATTTTCTGACGCCGATATTACCCCTTTTTCTTTTACGATTCAGGCGCTTTTCTTTGTCTTTGCACTGCTGCGCTACCAGCTTTTCGATCTCACACCGATTGCGCGCGATACCCTAGTCGAGCAAATGGCGGAAGGGGTGATTGTGCTGGACGCCGACAACCGAATTGTGGACTTGAACGCCCCTGCCGAAGCGTTGCTCCCCCAGAAGCCGCGGCTCGGGGAGCACATCGAACAGGTGCTGGCCGCCTGGCCGGAGCTCGTCCAGCCAATTCTCCACACCGCGGAAAGCCGCGCCGTGGTGCTGGTCGATCCGTCGCAGCAAACCTACTTTGATGTTCAGGTTACGCCCCTCGTCGATCGCGGGCAAAGCGTGCTCGGCAGGCTATTGATCTGGCGTGATATTTCAGCCTTCATGCGCATCCAGCACGAACTGCAAGTGCTGGCGACAACCGACCCGCTGACGCAGGTGTACAACCGCCGCCACTTCTTCGAGCTTGCCGAACAGATGGTCGCGCGGCCGGCGCAGCAATGGCAGCCGCTCGCCTTAATCATCATCGATCTCGACCACTTCAAAGCGATCAACGACGGCTACGGCCACGGCGCAGGCGATCAGGTGTTGATTGCTTTCGCTCAGCACTGCCTCCAGATGATCCGGCCAGCCGATGTGTTTGCACGCTCTGGCGGCGAAGAGTTTGTGCTGCTATTGCCGCACACCTCGCTGGACGAAGCCCGTGCACGCGGCCAACACCTCTGCCAATCGATTGCTGCATATCGCCCCCGGCTGGAAGGCATCCCTTCTCTACAGATTACGGTCAGCGTGGGGATCGCCGTCTGGAGCGGCGACGACACGCTTCAGGCGCTCCTGCATCGGGCAGATATGGCGCTCTATTCCGCCAAACAACAAGGTCGCAATCGCGCCATTTGCCAGGATGCCTCCGCCGCTGTCACTGCCTCCGCAACAACCGCTGTTTTCAGGCCATCGCCTCTGCACGCGCCCGATAATCCGCCATTGGGATAACCTGGCCGCTCAGCCGCGCTTCCTCGGCCGCAAAAGCGAGCAGATGACTTTCCAGCGAAACGCGCGCGGTGGTCAGCGGTGCGATCTCGCCGCGCAGCACGCGCACAAAGTCATGCATGATGCCTTCGTCGCCGCCGCCGTGCCCGGTCGGGCTAGGCTCGATGGCGATCTGTTCGCTTCGACCGCCGTGGATGTTCACCTCGATTACATCCGGGTCGACGCGTGCGCGCAGCGTGCCCTTGGTCCCGTCGTAGCGCATCGAACGATGCTCCTGGTTAGAATGGCCGTGCATGACCAGCGTCACCGACGCGCCGCTCTCCAGCTCCATCAAGACCGTCTGGTGATCGACCACGTCGTTGTCGCAGTGGTAGACGCAGCGACCATAGGGGCCGCGCTCGATGGCGCGTTGGCGGCCGGCGCGGCTGACATCCGGGCTGATGACGTTGAAGGGCCAGGAATTGGGCGCTTCTGGGTCAAGTCCCGCATCGATGAGCCGCTGGCGCGCGCCCGGAAAAGTGCGCTCATAATCAAGATAAACGCCAATCGCCGAGAAGGGACATGTTGGCTCGATCGGGCAGCCGTCGGTGCAGCGCAACGGGATCTCCGGCCCCACGCTCTCCGCCCGGTAATGCAGCAGCGAGCCGACTGAAGCCAGCCGCGTCACCGGCTGCTTCAGATTCCAGACCAGCACATCGAGGTCATGGCAGCACTTGGCCAGGATCATGGGCGTGGAAAGACCCTTGTTGCGCCAGTTGCCGCGTACAAAACTGTGCGCCATGTGCCAGTAGGCGACATTTTCGCGATGCTCGACCGTCACGATTTCGCCGATCACGCCCGACTCCAGCACCTCATGCAGCTTGCGCCAGAAGGGCGCGTAGCGCAGCACGTGGCAGATCTGCAAGTTGCGTCCGGTGCGCTCCGCCCCCTGCACAAGCTGGACGCACCCTTCCAGCGTGTCCGCCATCGGCTTTTCGAGCAGCACGTCATAGCCGGCCGCCATTGCCGCCAGCGCCGGCTCCACATGCATCTGATCCTGCGTGGCGATGATCGCGCCCTGCCCCAACTGCCCGGCATCGATCAGGTCTTCCCACGTCGTGAAGCAGTGGCTGTCGTCGATATCGTGCGTCTCGGCAAGCCGCGCGCGGCGGATCGGGTCCGGGTCGGCCACACCGACGATGCGCGCCTCGTCCGGGTGACGCAGCGCATACGAAGCATAGGCAATGCCGCCGCGGCTGCCCGCGCCGATGACGACGAGTTCTACTGGTTTTGGCATAAAGCACCTCGCTGGAAGTTGCAATCTCCAATCTCTAATCTCACCAAACCTGGAGATTGGAGATTAGGAGATTGGAGATTGGAGATTAAGAGATTGGAGATTAGGAGATGGGCAATTTCACCGGCTGTCTGCTGCGCGCGGAGGCGTAGGCGGCCAGGGCCACCTCCATGGCAGCCAGACCATCTTCGCCGGTAATTGAAGGGTGGCGGCCGCTGCGCACCATATCGATAAAATCTGCTATCAGACCGCGATCCATGTCGCTGCCGTAGCCCGCCCACTGCGTCTTGCCCGCGGCGTTGGAGGCGACAGTCACGTACTGATGCAACGTGTCCGCGTAGACCACGCCGCGCTCGCCCAGAATCTCCAGCTTGACGTCGCCCCAGATCGGGTAGCTCGATGGCCGCGACCAGCTTGTGTCGAGCGTGCCGTAAACGCCGTTGCTCAGCGTGAAGGAGAGCAGCCCCGCGTCGTCGATGCCGAGGTCGGGGTGCAGCAGGCTGTCGCCGATCTCGGCGTAGACCTCCGTCACCTCGACGCGCCACAGCCAGCGCAGCACATCGATCACATGCACGGTGTGATCCAGCACCGCGCCGCCGCCCGCCAGCGCAGGATCGATAAACCAGCCGCCCGGCATCGACCCGTGATTGGTGCAGTTGAGGGTGAGAATCTCGCCCAGCAGTCCGGCGTCGAGCTGTCGCTTGAGTTCAACGACCGAAGGCGCAAAGCGCACGGGAAAGGCGATCTGCAGCCTGGTGTTTGCCGCACGGCAGCATGCGATCATGGCGTGCGCATCCTCCATCGTCGTGGCGATCGGCTTCTCGCAGAGAATGGCTTTGACGCGTCCGGCCGCTTGCTCCACCAACGGGCGATGGGCAATATTCTCGCTGCAAACGACTACCGCATCCAGCCCCTCCGCCAGGAGGCTTTCAACGCTGGCAAAGTGGCGCACGCCCAATCGCGCAGACCAATCAGCGGCTAGATTCTCGCTGCGATCCCATATGCCGACCACTTCGACGCCGGCCAGCGCCAGCAGGCTGTTGGCATAGCTGACCGAGTGGAGATGGGCGACGCCCAAAAAACCGATGCGCACAAGTTGATCTGTCATGGCTTCACCCTCCAAAATCCTGCATAGCGACCGGTTGTCCAGTGCGCATCGATTCGATAGCGGCCAGCGCGACGCGCACCGCCTCCAGCCCATCGCGTGCGGTCACGCGCGGCGTGGCGCGACCCTCGATTACATCGACAAAGTGCGCCAACTCCGCGTAGTAGGGTTCATCTTCATCCGCGGTCGGGCTGCTGCCCATGCGCTGGAAGCCCTGCTGGTCGTTGTACATCTCGGCCAGCAGCGGCGGGCGGTCCAGCGAGTCCCACTCCATCAAACCACTATCCCCAGCGACTTCCACGCGCGTGCGGAAGGTAGTGCGCGGGTGCGACCAGCTCACCTCGATGTGGCCGATGGCGCCGGAAACAAAGCGCAGCGTGATCAGCGCGTGATCATGAAATTCCTTGCCGGCGAAGGTCAGCCCGCGTGCGAAGACGCGCTCCACTTCGCCACAGCACCAGCGCGCAAAATCGATATCATGCACGGCCACGTCGAGCACTACGCCGCCGCTCTGGTTGAAGTCGGCGTAGTAGGGGGCGGAAAAGTCGCGACCGGGGCGGGGGAAGCTGCCACAGCGCGCGCTGCGGTAGACCGCTGGCTTGCCGATCGCGCCGGCGTCGATGCGCTCCTTGACGCGGCTGTACATCGGGAAGAAGCGCACCACCTGCGCGGGAAAGAGCGGCACACCCAGCCGCTCGCACGTCTCCACCATCTCCACGGCGTCGGCCAGGTGGCGCGCCAACGGCTTCTCACAGATGATCGACTTGCCCGCCGCGGCCGCGGCCAGCACATTCTCCTTGTGCGCTGTGCCCGGCGAGCAGATATCGACTATATCGACGGCGTCAAACAGCTCGTCGAGCGTGGCAAAGACGCGGCCGCCGTAGCGCTGCGCGGCCCGATCCGCGGCTTCCGGCACAATGTCATAGTAGCCAACCAGCTCAATGCCTGGCATACAGCGCCAACCGTCCAGATGGACCGCGGCGATAGATCCCGTCCCGATTACACCAATTCGCTGCATAGCTCCCCCACTTTCCTTACTAAATTTAAATCTCACACAGAGACGCCAAGAACACAAAGGGGGTCCCCCGTCGCTCTTTCCTTTGTGCTCTCCGCGTCTTTGTGTGAGACTCTCTTATCCAATCGTTCCGTTAATAATTATCCGCTCGACTGATTTTAGCTCCACAATCACCTTGTTTTCCACGATGATGTCCGCCCGCAACCCTTCTTCAAATTGAATTCCATCAAATCTGATTGGGTCCGGCGCTTGACGTTGCACCTTTAGTCCCGCCTGTTGAAGCTGCTGGGCAAGGATCACTTCGTAGACACTTTCCAGCAACCCCGGCCCAAGCGTCTTATGAAGCCGCACGGCACGATCCACAATAATTCGGCCAATCTCATTCTCATTCTCATTCATGGAGCACTTCAGATTTCTCACACGGAGACACAAAGAGCACGGAGAAAATTCCTTTCTTCGCTTTCCTTTGTGTTCTCCGTGGCTTTGTGTGAGCCTAAATCAAGATGTTACCGGTTGCTCGACCAGCGGCAGGACGCCCCGGCGGCGCAGCAGCAGGAAGCAGATCGCGCTGCCCACGGCCAGCCCCGCGCAAGCGAGATAGAGGGCGTTGAAGCCAGCCGCCTGCGCCAGGATCCCCCCCATCAGGCTGCCAGCCAGTTGACCAGCGCTGGCAGCCGTGTAAAAAAGCCCACTGTTGCTGCCGCGTTGGGCCTGTCCTCCCCTCTCCGCGGTGAAAGTCATCGACGCCGAGGTGTAGCTGCCAAAGCCAAAGCCGCGCAGCACCTGCACGCCGATCAGCGCCGGGATGCTCGCCACCAGCAGCATATAGCCGAGCTGCACCAGCGCGATGCCAAAGCCGCCCGCCGCCAGCACCACCGCGCGGCCGGTGAAATCCGACAGCGCGCCGCTGATGATCATAGCCGGCATCTCGATCAGCGCGGCCAGCGACCACAGGCTGCTGATGGTTGTCTTGCTGTAGCCATTGGCCGCCATGTAGTTCGGCCACATCGACGTCGAGGCAACGTGCGCCATCGTCCACAGCGCGACGCCGGCCAGAAAGAGCACCGGCAGCCCCAGCGCGCGGCGCCGGCCATCTGCGGCAAGCGCGGGTGCAGGCGCAACCACCGGTTTTACTTCGCGCAGCAAAAGTGCGGTCAAAGCGGCCGCGCCAAAGAAAGCTGCGCAGACCCAATAGACCGCGGCGATGCCCACGGCGTCCGCCATGCGCCCGCCAAAGAGTGCGCCGCCAGCAAAAGCAAACGAGCCGATCCCGCGGAAGATGCCCATACTGCGCCCTTTGCGCGCCGACGCATCCAGCGTGTCGCCCATCAAGGCCAGCCCCAGCGTGGCAAAGCCGGCCATGCAGAGGCCGTCGAGCAGGCGCGCCGGCCACGCCATCGCCACGTTGTTGGCGAGGCTCAGCCAGACATAGCCGAGCGCCACGCCGACGAGCGCAATGATGTAAAGGGTTTTGCGGCGCTGCAAGCGGTCGGCCACCCGTCCCCAGGCAACATTACCCGCCAACATCACGACAATGGTGCTGGTGAGAATCACAGAAATCAGGGCGAAGTCGGCGCCAAGTCCTTGTAGATAGAGGGTAAGCAGCGGGGAGCTAATGCCGATGGCGATAAAGGTGAGAAGATTGACCAGGGTAAGAATGCGATAATTGTTCATAGATAGACCGTGGAACCGAATGCCTGTGCTACGATATTGTTCTCGCATGATCCTGAGGGCGCGACTGTCCTGGATCGACTGCGATGACGAGTTGTATAATTGGCCCTTCACATCATAATGAGGAATGAGCGCGCGTAGACAGGCGCACAGTGATTCAGAAACAGTATAAGTGACTACTTTATGACTTATCAAATTGTAGAGCCAATCGATATTCAGCATTTGCAACAGGTGCTCGATGCGCTTGAGGCTGAAAGCCGCGAGCGTGAGCAGAATGCGGTCGCGCTGGCGCTTAAAAATGCCGAACTACATCGTGAACTGCAACGACGGTTGGCCGAAAGTGAGAGCTTTGGGCGTGTGCTGGTGAGCTTGCTCCAGAAGACTGTCTTGGACCAAGTGCTGGATGTTGTCTGCGCGGAGGCCCAGAGCCTGATCGGAGCGACGGGCAGCGCGGTGTTGCTGCTTACCGATCAAGCCTGGCTGGAGGTCAGGCGCCGCTTGGGGCAACCATTAACGGCGGTCGAACGGCTGCCCGTAGATGGCTCGCTGGCTGGTCAGGTCGTGCGCAAGGGTGAGCCGGTGCGGCTGAACGATCCGGCTCTTTTTGCGCAGGCGCAAGTCTATCAATGGCCTGCAGATCTGACCGCACTGTTAGCCTTGCCCTTACACGTTAATGGTGGAGTCATCGGTGTGCTGGACGTCGTCAACAAAGCGGGTGGCTTCACCGATGAAGATGTACGCGTCATGTCCGTTTTTGCTAACCAGGCGGCCATGGCCATCGAACATGCCCGCCTTCAACAGCAAGCTGAACAATTGGCAGTGCTGGAAGAACGGCAACGGTTGGCGCGGGAGTTGCATGATTCGGTGACTCAGTCCCTCTACAGCGTGACCCTCTATGCCAACGCTGTGGCGCTGGCGCTGGCCGCGGACAAGAGCGAGGTCGCGGCTGGCTACCTGGCGGAGCTACAAGAGACCGCCCTGGAAGGGATGCGCGACATGCGGCTGCTCATTTTTCAGTTGCATCCGCCCGTACTGGAGAAGGAAGGATTGGTGGCGGCATTGCAGGCGCGTCTGGCCGCGGTTGAAGAACGTGCTGGTTTGCAGACCCAATTCCGTGTCGAGGGAGAGCGCCGGCTGCCTATCGCGATCGAGGAAGACCTCTACTGGATCGCCCAGGAAGCCCTGAATAACGTGCGCAAGCACGCCGCGGCCCGCCATGTGACCGTGCATTTGCACTTCGCCGCGTCAACTGTCCACCTGGAAGTGACCGATGACGGGGCAGGGTTTGATCTGCACGCGGTGCGCGCAGAAGGGCGGGGATCGGGTGGCTTGCGCAGCATTGCCGAACGTACGGCCCGGCTGGGCGCGCGGCTGCGCCACGAGAGCGCCCCGGGCCAGGGAACACGGTTGAGCGTCGAGGTGACCTTGTGATTCGAGTAATGATTGTGGACGACCATACCATCGTGCGCAAAGGCATTCGCGCTTTACTGACCGAGTCCGGTGATTTTGAGATTGTAGCCGAAGCAACCAACGGGCAGGAAGCGGTGCAGCGCGCCGCGGAGACGCAGCCCGACGTCATCTTGATGGACCTGTTGATGCCCGGTATGGATGGGATCGAGGCAACGCGCCAGATCACCAGCCGCCAGCCAGAGGCCCGTCTCCTTGTCTTGACCAGTTTTGCTGCGGATAATAAGCTGTTTCCGGCCATCAAAGCGGGCGCGTTGGGCTATTTGCTCAAAGATTCTTCGCCGGAGGAATTGCTTCGCGCCATTCGCCAGGTGCATCGCGGTGAGCCGGCGCTCCATCCGACCATCGCGCGCAAGCTGTTGCAGGAAATCGCCCATCCGGCCGATGTGAAGCCCGCGCCTGAGGCGCTGACCGCACGTGAGTTGGCTGTGCTGAGGTTGATTGCGCAAGGATTGAGCAATCAGGAGATTGCCGACGAGTTGGTCGTCAGCGAGGCAACCGTGCGCGCGCATGTAAGCCGCATCCTCGGCAAGCTACACCTGGCCAGCCGCACCCAGGCTGCCCTGTACGCTGTCCGCGAAGGGTTGACCGACGACGCGAGCCCAGAAGAAGGCTAGGCCGCACCTGCGCAGAGCCGCGCAAACCGCTTGCAACAAACCGCTTGCAGCAAATAGCGCACAACAAAGCGATGGAGAGCCGCCCTGTAGGGTGGCTCTTTTGCGATAAAAACCAGATCGCTTGCGCTGACGACAGGGGTGCGCTCTTCAAGTATGCTATGGAGGGACGGCAAACCGATGTCCACTCATCCACAGGCGCTGGAGGGCGCGGCCATGACATGACAAACGACACTGAGAACGCTGCACACATTGCCACCAACGCGGTTGAGGACGCTGCGCACCGCGCCACGAACCTGATCGAGGATGCCGCGCATCGCGCTACGAATCTGGTCGAAGACGCCGCGCACCGCGCCACGAATCTGGTCGAGGATGCCGCGCATCGCGCTGTGAATACAGGCGAGAATGCCGTGCACCGTCTCACAGATAAGGCCAAAGGCGCCGCGCAGGTGGAATAACCGATGCCGAGGACGCCGCTCAGTGAGGAAGAGAGGGGACGTCGTCGGCGAATTGCCGGATGCTCAGCAGTGGGGTTTCTACATCGCGTTTTTAGATGTACTGAACAAAAGGGAGCAAATTTATGGAGACCGCATTTCTAGACGAAGTCACGAAGGTCCTAACCGAATTCGCCCAGATAAAATTGTCTGCTCAGTTGCTGGAACTGATAGGGCCAACAAAAGAAGGGCTGAACTATCGCTGGCGCTTGATGAGCACCCGCTATCGGGAAGTCGTCATCCTGCTAATCTCCAAGAAGCATTTCTTTGGCAAGCCCACGCCTGAATATTTTGAAGTCCACGGGCTTGACCAGACCAAGCAATTGGAGCCGAGCCTCGCGGAACTGCGAACTTTCTTGGCAGGTTCAGAACTGGCGCTCACCGGTTGATTGCTAGCTGTTCAGGTTGGTATGCTGAACAATACCACCCCATGCGATCTGAAGATACTTGTTCCGGTGGATCCTGTTCCTGGAAGTTGCGCCTGTTGTCTCCAAACTCAACCCGATCAAGATCGGCCAGGACGTGTCGGAGATCGTGAGCGACGATCAGGTGGACGAGTGGAGGGCAATACGCGCCTAACAATAGTGCGATTGGTCTGGCCCATGAAATGGCCGACCAGGCCACGGCTGATCTGCTGATGGAGATTCTCAAGATGGAAGACGGACTTGTAGATTGGGCTGAGATGCAGCGCACACAGATAGTGCAGATGGGGCTGGAGAACTATCTGGCCAACCAGGCCGGTGGCGCGGCAGGCTAATCGCCACGTCATCGGGTCATCCGCAATCTACCAGCAAAGTTGGGTAGGTTGCGAGGCGGCGGGAGGCCGCACGCGCGAGCCAGGCAATCGGAATTGATGTATTAGGAGACAAACATGAACGATCAAACTAGTGAAGACGATTTGCGCCCCAGTCGGTTGCGGGCATTCCTGGCGGGGATGCTGTTTGGCGCTCTGGTTGGACTGCTGCTTGGTAGTCTGATTGGTGCTGGGGCGATGCTGTTGCTGGCGCCGCGTGCAGGGAAACAGACACGGGCCAAAATCCAGAAGCAGAGTACGAAACTGCGCCATCAGGCGACTGAACGCATGGACGATCTGGTGACAGATGCAGGCGATAGGGCGCACCAGTTTACAGACAGTGTACAGAAAGGGGTTGATGACTTGCAGCGACACGCACAGGATATGTTTGATGAGAGTAAGAATTAACATCGGCGCCGTGGATAGGTTGTGGATCACAATCACGCATAAGGAGACTACAAGGTGGTAAATTTCATTGTATGGCTCATCGTTGGCGGGCTCATTGGCTGGGTGGCCAGCATGATCATGCGGACTAACGCACAGCAGGGCATTCTACTGAACGTCGTGGTGGGTATCGTCGGCGCATTCGTGGCTGGTTTTTTGCTCACCCCGTTTTTGGGGATTGGCACGATCAATCAAAGCAACTTCAGTATCCCAGCCATGGTGGTGTCGCTGGGGGGCGCCATTATCCTGCTAGCGATCGTCAATCTCTTCCGCCGGGGAAGGATGCGTTGATGCTCTCATCTGGTCAATTGGTTCGATGAGAGTGGTGATGAACGGCACGCGGCGTATCAGATAGATCTGTCTGGTTGCAGTTTCTTATCTTACTAAACTGGAGGGATACATGTCCAATAATACACAGAAGGTTCAGGATGCGGTAAAGGACGTCGTGAACGACATCGAGGATGCCGGTCACGACGTGAAGAACAAGGTCAAGGATGCAGCTCATGACGTCAAAAACCAGATCGGAGACGTCGCTCATGACATGAAAAATCAGGCCGAGGACGTTGCTCATGACGTCAAAAATCAGACCAAAGACGCGAAAAGCGATGCCAACGCCGCGACTCAGTAGTCGTCTCCGAAGTCTGTCGTGACGCTAGGCGAGGCGGTAACCGTACGGGCGCTATCGCCTCGTCAGCTCGATACCGCTGTCTTTTTGCTAACTAGGCCGTTTTCATGCTGCTCATCATCCTTGTGATTGGCACGGTGATCAGCCCCGCGATCATACATAGGCAATCAGAAAAGATTTGTGCTTATCCTGCGGCGGCTTTCGCTTTCGCCAAGCTTGCATCGGTTGAACCGATGCAAGCCACCCGTGGACACACGGATTCACAGCCAGACGCAATCTCAAATTGGTTCGCAAGAAGAATAGACCATGAGTACGACTTATCGGGTTGGCCAAACGACCTATTGCGATTCAGATGGGCAATTCGCAGGGCGTCAATTGCGGTGTGCGCACCGATACACGGGATAATTTGATGTGCCAGCCCACAGAGAATCCATGGAGAACTTAGACAAGCGCTCAGTCTCTGTGCGTCTGCTGATCGTCTGCGACCAGCCACGCGTCCGGCAGAGTTTGGAAGCGTGGCTCACGGCGCTGTGCTGGAGTACAGAGGATGGCGCCACGCTGGCAATCCAATTCGTCGGCGAAGCGGCTGATAGTCAGCAAGTGGTGGAACAGATACAGGCGCTTCATCCAGATGTGGTAATGCTGGACCTGCCTACTCAAGCTTCTGTGCATCGGGGACTGCGGTCGAAGGCGACGCTGGATGGTTTGGATACGATTCGAACGATCAAACGCCGGTGGCCGGACGTCAGGGTTGTGGTGCTTACGATGTATGCCACCGATCGCGCCGCCATCCTGTTGGCCGGCGCCGACGCCTTTTTGCTCAAAGGATGCTCCACCCGTGACCTGCTTGATGCTGTGCTGCCTGTAGCGCATTGAAATTGCGCCAGCCAACTCGTCTGTCCTTACTGGACGTTCCCCTGGCGGCAGTCGTTCAGGCGCCGCCCGATAGGCTTAGCCCACATCCGCATCCTCCTCCTCAAACGCTGGCTCAGTACCGGGCGTCAATCAGCAGCGGATGCGGTGTGGGTGCAGATGCTCTTTTCCGGTTGGTGACTGGTCAATCCTGTCGGTTGGCTCGCCGACGCCCAATGTTCGGGCGTCGGCGAGCCAACCAGACAGTGACGATTGGCAGACAACTAATTGCTAATTGGCTGCAGCTTACCTTCGAGCATCAGCACGATCACGAACGGGTCGTTGTAGGTGCCGTTCTGGTAAACCGGGTCGCCATCTTCCGGCCAGCCAGTGACGCGAATCTCAGGCGCCGGGTTGTTGCCGTAGCGCTCCCACAGCGGTATCTGCGGCAGCAGTTCGTTGTAGGCCAGGGCCAGGTCGCTGACGATCGCCTTCTGCGCATCGATATCTGCGCCCAAAGTGGAATCGGCCACCATCTGACCAAGGTCGACTTCGCCCAGAACTTCAGTCTGCTGCACCAGTGGGAAGGACATCCCCTTTCTTGACGGGTCGCCTACACCGGAAAGCGCCTGATTGTAGGGTGTGCGCAGATCATAGTCGAACGCATATTGCGGGTACGGGTTGCCGGCGCCCCAGGCGCGAATCGCCATCTGGAAGTCGCCATTCTGCACGTCGATGTCGTGCTGTGTGAAGGTGATGCCGCGGAAGGCGGTCTTGATGCCGAAGTCTGTGAGCTGTTGCGCCAGATTCTCGGCCGCGGCGGACCAGTCGGCGAACTCGGCCGGCGCGGTCAGCTCAAATTCCATGCGCTTGCCATTCTCATCCATCCACACGTTGTCGGTGTCGCGCGTCCAGCCCAGGCCGGTCAGGATTTCCTCAGCCTTGGCGCGGTCGAATTCGTACTTATTGAGCTGACCAGCAGCCTCTTCAGTGAGCCAGTTCGGGACCAAATTGTCGGAGAAGCCAGCCATGTAAACGGCTGCCCGACCAGAGTCGCCCAGCGAGATCACGCCGTTCTCGTTGCGGTCGATGGCATAGGCCAGGGCCTGACGCACTTCCTTTTTGTCCAACGGTGCAACGGTGTGGTTGAGCCACAGCGCCGGGCCGTTGTAGTTTGGCGCGCGCAGGATGCGATAGCCAAGGTTGATGTATTCCTTCTCCGTGGCCGGTGGGAAGCCGTGCGTGGCATAGTCCACATCACCGGAAAGCACCAGCGGCGTCACCACCGGCGTCTCGCCGTTGTAGTTGACGATGCGGTCGAACTTGACCATGTCCGCCATGAAGGAAGTCGGCACTTTGTTCAAGATCATCTGCGACTCGGTGATGCTGGTCGGGTCGATCTGGTACGGGCCAAGCACAACCATTGTCTCAGGGCGGAACTCGTTGAACTGCGTCAGCAGATCCTTCCACTCCTGGTCATCGGGCGTCTTGCCGGCCGCGATCAGGTCGTTCGCCTTCTGCGCCCACTCGCCATAGACCGACGAAGCGTGGACGTAGCTTTGGCGCAGAATGCGGCGTGGCGCCACAGTGGACGGGTTGCGCAGAATAAAGTCAACAGTGGTGTCATCGACCGCCTTGACTTCAGCCAGGTGATCCACCCACGCGGCTGTGTTGAGCAGGCGATAGATGCTGAAGCTATCGACAACATCCTGGGAGGTGTAGGCGCTGCCGTCACTCCAGACCGCGCCTTCGGGCAGTTTAACGCGCAGGGTCACGTCGTCGGCCCATTCCCACGATGCACCAGCGATTGGCATCCAGCTTTCATCTGCCCACATGTAGTAGAACAGAGGCGGTTCCATCAAGGAGCCGTAAGGCCCATCGTACAACATGCCGCCCGTGACGAACGTGTTGAAATGGCCGCTGGGCGGAACCTGATAGGGCCACGCGATGTGAAATTCGCCAGCGCCGGCAGCCGGAGCCGCCACTTCTGCACCGGACTCGGCCACGGGCGCGCCACCGGGCGCGGTGGCGGGCGCGGCGCAGGCCGACACCAGCAACGCCAGCACTAGCAGCAGTGCAAACAAATTCTTACTTCTCATACAATCTCTCCTTACATCTGAAGATTAAAACGGCAAAACAGCACCATCGGGTTACCACGTGGACAGGAATCTTCGTCGATTCATCTCCTTTCCAGCCTCAGCGCTGGCTCCTGCGGATGATAATCACCATCGCAACGGTAAAGACAATACCGATCAACACCGTGAACAGTGTGATGACATACTCGGCTGTGCCCGGTTGCACGACAAAGAGGAGGGGAATCCCTCCTATCAGTAACAGGCAACCGATGAGGATTCCGGCGCGGCCAATCTCACGGTTCATGGGCTAGACCAACAAAGATATGTGCTCCAACTTGCGCACGGGGCAGGCCACCCGGCCACCCTCCGCAACCGGTTCGAGCGGCGGCGCCGCGACATCACACTGGCCGGGCACAAAGTAGGGACAGCGCGGATGAAAGGTGCAGCCTGGCGGCAGCGCGAGCAGGCTGGGAATCTCTGCGCCGCGCAGTTCGATCTGCCGCTTGTGATGCGCCAGTTCTGGATCGGCTTCGGGTACGGCGGAGAGCAACGCCTGGGTGTAAGGGTGGCGCGCATCGGTAATCAGCCGCTGCGTCGGGCCATCTTCCACAACGCGCCCCAGATACATTACCGTGATGCGCCCTTCCCACGCAAAGTACTTCGCCAGCGCCAAGTCGTGCGTAATAAACAAGAAGGTAACGTCGAACTCTTGCTTCAGCCGCGCGAGCATGGTGAGAATGCTGACGCGAATTGACACATCGACCATCGAAACCGCCTCATCGGCGACAATAAATTTGGGATCCACGGTCAGCGCCCGGGCCACGGCCACGCGCTGGCGCTGGCCGCCGCTCAATTGATGCGGATATTTGTCGATGATATCGCGCGCCGGCGTCAGATCGACCACTTCGAGCAACGCCAGCGCGCGGCCTTCAGCGTCGCCGCGCTTCTTGACCTTGTTGTGGCGCAGTAACGGTGCGGTGATGATCTCACGGATCGTCTGCGTTGGGTTCAGCGACGAATAGGGATCCTGGTGAATGATCTGCACCGACTGACGGTAGCGGCGGAACGCCGTGCTGTCCAGCTTGCTGATGCTCTTGCCCTCGAAGAGCACTTCGCCCGCGGTCGGGTCAAGCAAACCGGCGACCATGCGTCCGGTTGTGCTTTTGCCACAGCCGCTCTCGCCCACGAGACAGACCGTCTCGCCCGGTTCGATCGCAAACGAGACGGCATCGACGGCAGTCACGGTTTCCTTGCCTTTGCCAAAGCGTTTGGTCAGGTTGCGGAGTTCGATGATGGGCGCCATCAGGCAGCCTCCGCCAAAATGATGCTTGGATCGAGCACGTTCAGTGCGCCGCGATGTAATGGATTCAGTTTTAGCTCTTCCTCCACTGCACGCCAGTTCCAACACGCCGCGGTGTGATTGAGACCCACTGTCTCCAATTCTGGCTCCTCCTGGATGCAGCGGTCGGTGGCAAAGCTGCAACGCTCATGGAACTTGCAGCCCGACGGCAGGTTGATCAGGTCAGGGGGCGAGCCGGGGATCGAGAACAATTGCTCGAAGCCGCCGCTCACCGTCGGCACCGCGCGGATCAATCCCAGCGTGTACGGGTGGCGCGGCCGGTAGAAAATGTCATCCGACGTGCCAAGCTCGACGATACGGCCAGCGTACATCGTCGCTACGCGGTCGGCGAGTTCGGCGGCAATCGCCAGATCATGGGAGATGAAGATCATTGTAAAATGCTGATCTTCTTTCAACTGGCGCAGCAGCTTGATGATCGTACGCTGGGTGATAATGTCGAGCGCGGTCGTTGGTTCGTCCAGGATCAGCACCTGCGGGTTGAGCAACAGCGACAAAGCCAGCAGCACACGCTGGCGCATCCCGCCGCTTAACTCATGGGGATAGGCGTCGATCACACGTTTGGGATCAAGCTGCACGAACTGCAACAGTTCCACCAGGCGTGCGAGCACGGCCCGCTTGTCGTGCCAACCGTGCGCTTTGGCGGTGTCGAACGTCTGATTCCAGACCGTGAGCACCGGGTTGAAGGCGTTGAGCGCGGCTTGAAAGACCATCGCACAGTCGCTCCAGCGGAACTCGCGCATTTCGTTCGGCGTCAGCTTCAGCACATCGACCTCGCGTTCGTCGCGGCGATAGATGATCACGCCCGGCGAAACCTGCGCAGTTTCCGGCAACAGCCGCACGATGGCCAATCCGAGCGTCGACTTGCCGGAGCCACTCTCCCCGATCAAGGCCAGACTCTCGCCCGCGCGCAGGTCGACCGTAACGCCGCGCACTGCCTGCACTTTGCCGCGCCGGGTGGCATAGCCCACGTGGACGTTGTCGAGCGACAGCGGCGGCTTGCCGGTAGAGTTATCTTCAGTCCGCCAATCGAGTTGATTTTGGGCCATAACTTGGTTGGTCCTCATAAGGCGCCAGTCGCTTGTACAAGCGACTGGCATCGCATTGATGTCACCGCATTGATGTCACCGCATTAATATCACCGGGCTGCTGCTACACCATTGTGCGCAGGCGTGGGTTGAAGGCCAGCTCCAGCGAACGCGTCATGGTAATCACCGAAAGCTGGAAGAGGGCGATCGCCAGGATCGGCATCATGATGCGCCACATGGCATCGCGGAAGAAGATGGCGCCCTGCGTCCAGGCCATGCTGATCATGACGCCCCAGTTGCTGCTGGAAACCGGCACCAGGCCGAGCAGCACCAGACCCACCTGCGTATAGACCGCCGCGGTCAGCGCCAGCGTAAAGCTGATCACAATATAGGTCATCATATTGGGCACCAGTTCGCGAAAGACGATGTGCAGTGTGCCCAAATCAAGCGCGCGCGCCGCTTCGACAAAATCACGTTCCTTCAGTGAAAGCGCCTGCGCCCGCACGGCGCGCAGCAGTGCGGCCCAGCCAAGCAGGCCAAGAAAGATGCCAAGATAAGTCAGGTTGTCCAGCGTGATGAAGGCCGCCAACACCGCCAGCAGCGGGAACTGGGGAATGGTGAGAAAGATGTCGGTGAAACCCATGATGGCCCCATCGATCTTGCCGCCGGCAAATGCACTCATTGTGCCAAAGGTAACGGCAATGGCCGTGGACAGGAACGCCGCAACCACCGCTACATAAATCACGTCCTTGCCGCCGTGCACAATCTGCGAGAAGATATCGCGCCCCTGATGGTCGGTGCCAAACCAATGCTCGGCGGACGGCGGCTGGTAGATCTGATCGATTTTGGTCGTGGTGTCGAGCGGGATAAAGAACGGGCCGATCAGACAAACGATTAGAATAGAGCAAGTGGCAAGAAAGCCGATAAAGCCGGCCTTATTGTACGTCATCAGCTTGAGCGTAGTGCTCAACCAGCGAAAGAACCCTCGGATTACGCCCATTGTCTGCTCCACTTTAGCGTGTTTCGAAAACCACCATTGGTCAGTCTGCCAACCTTCATCCAACCTTGATGCGCGGGTCAAGCCAGCCGTAGAGAAAATCGGCCAATAGATTCGCCAGAATGACCGACACTGTGATCACCAGGAAGATGCCCTGCATGACCGGATAGTCGCGCTGCGAGATGGCCACATTGAGTTGATAGCCAATGCCTTGATAGAGAAAGATGGTTTCAATCAAAAATGAGCCGCCAACGACAAAACCGATAGCAATCGCCAACTGTGTAAAGAGCGGCAGCGCTGCGTTACGGCCGACATAAGCGGTGGTGATGCGCCAATCCGTCAGACCGCGCGCCCGCGCCACCGTGACGAAGTCCTCGCCCAACGTGCCCACTGTGCTGCCCTTCATGCTCAGCATCCATGTGCCGATGGTCGTCAACACATAGGTCGAGATCGGCAGGAACGCATGAAAAAGCGCATCGCCCAGAAAGGCCAGTGAAAACGAAGGCGTGACGCCCGGCGACATTGTCCCGCGCATCTGGGCAATGGGCAGGATCTTCCACTGCACACCCAGCCACACCACCAGCAAAATGCCGATCAAGTAATTCGGGATCGAGCTGACAACCGAGGCGAAAATAGTCAGCGAATGATCCAGAAATCCTTCGCGACGATAGGCCATCATCAGCCCCAGCAAGATGCCAAAGGTGAAACTGAAGATCAGACCAATGCCCACACTAAAAATTGTCCACGGCAGAAAGCGGGCAATAATCGCAGTGACCGGCGTACCCGGCGAGGTGATCGAAACCCCCAGGTTCAAATGCAGCAGGTTCCAGAGATAGTCTCCATACTGCTGCCAAAGTGGCGCATCCAGGTTGATGGCAAAGAGAGCAGCCGCCTGTGTGCGGGCGTTTTCATAGTCCATTCCCTGCGTTTCGATCAGGCGGGCAATATATTGCTCCACGGGGTTGCCCGGCAACAAACGGATGAGGAAGAAAATAATGGTGCTGACCACCCAGATGGTGAACAACGCTTTGCCCAAGCGCCGAACGTAGAAGTTCTGCGTGAGGCGGCTCAAGAGATTGGGGGATCGATTGAGTTGCTCACTCCCCAGGCTTTCTGGAACAGTCGCGGTTGTCGTCATAGAATTTGGTTTCGTCGGCTAGGTCGGGTTCGACAGACAAAAAGGTGTAAGTAATTCGAGAGTGGTACATACCAGCATAGGCCGCATTCAAAAGAAGAACTCTAAAACAATTGACAGAGGGTGCCGTTGCCGATGTATAGTTCTGAATTGTTACTGTCTGCTGATGAAAAACAGAGTAACATAGACTTTCGATCCCTGTCAATTCAGTTTTTTGCAGAACGATTCTATTTTCGCAAGCAGCCAAAGTCAGCTTCAATTTGACAAAATACGCTGAGAATAGTATAAAAGAGAATTGCGCTCGGCAAAGTAGCCGAAACCGCAGGGGATGCAACTTGACAACCAAATCCGGACAACCAAGTCGTCACTGCCGGCCAGCGCCGGTAGAGGAACTTCCCGACTCCCTTCTGAGCGAGGCAACTCCATCAGAACGATTGCCCCATGAAACAGCAAGTGGGGGCGCAATGCTGGCAACGGCATTGTGACTACAACCGCAACAGAGAGCAGCGCCGCCGACGATGCCTGCAAGGCGTTCAGTCGGTCAGGGGTGAAAGGGTAGGGTAAGAGCCTACCAGCGGTGACAGTGATGTCACCGGCTAGGCGAGCGTGCAATCGGGAGCAAGGCAAGTGGGTTCGGCTGTCGCAAGACGGCTGAATCTTGCCGCAGCGGTGCGGGCGAGTCAGATAACACCTGGCAGGCCACAAACCGCCACATCGTGAGGTGTGAGACAGATGACGGCGCAGCGATAGCACCGAAGCAATTCGGCGCTGTCGTGAACAGAATCGGGGGTACAAAGTTGTCTTGGATTTGCATCAATGATTTGCCTGTTGTATACTCCAGAAAGTTCTGCGGAAGGCGCGCCGACGTGGCGGAATGGCAGACGCGATAGACTTAGGATCTATTACCGTACAGGTGTGGAGGTTCGAGTCCTCTCGTCGGCACCACGATGTGGCCGGTTCAGGGGCCCGTGGCCTAGCGGGAAGGCGTCTCCTTTGCAAGGAGAAGATCGTCGGTTCGAATCCGACCGGGT
>JACSRH010000246.1 GCA_014879855.1 Caldilineaceae bacterium
CAGCCACACCGACTACAACGACGGCTTCATTCTGACCATGACCATCGACCGCGATACGTGGATCGCGGCCCGGCCGCGCGACGACGGCTACATCCGGCTACATTCGCTCAACGTGCCCGGCGGTGGCGAGTTTGAGGTGGCGTGCATCGAGTTCAACACGCAGACGCACTGGGTGAACTATGTCAGCGGCGTCGTCAAGATCATGCAGGCGGCGGACTATCCTGTGCGCGGCTTTGACGCGCTCGTCCACACCACGGTGCCGGTGGCGAGCGGGCTCAGCTCCTCCGCGGCGCTGGAGATGGCGGCGGCGCGGCTGGTCGAGCAGCTCAGCGGGCAGGCGATCGACCCGGTCACCCTCGCCAAGCTAGGCCAGCGCGCCGAAAATCAGTTCGTCGGCGTCAACTGCGGCATCCTCGACCAGTACACGTCCGCGGTGGGGCGCGCGGGCTGTGCCCTGCTGCTCGACGCCCGCCACCTGACCAGCGAGGATATTCCACTCGCCCCCGGCATTCAAGTTGTGATCGGCGATACGCGCGCGCCGCGCAATCTGGCCGGCACCGAATACGACGAGCGCCGCGCCCAGTGCGAGGAGGGCGTGCGGCTGATCCGGGCGGTGGCGCCGGAGGTTGCCGCGCTGCGAGATGTGAGTGCGGCGGACTTTGAGGAGTATGCGCCGCTGCTGCCGACGCTGGTGGCGCGGCGCTGCCGCTTCATCGTCGAAGAGAACGCGCGCGTGCAGGCGATGGCGCACGCGCTGCCCGCTGGCGACCGCGCCGCGCTGCACGACCTCTTTGCCAGCTCCTACGCCGGCGCCTGCGAACTCTACGAGCTGTGCGTGCCGGTGATGGATGCGATGCTGGCCGCGATGCGCAGCGCGCCGGGCTTCATCGCCGGGCGGCAGGCGGGCGCGGGTTTTGGCGGTTGTCTGGTGGCGCTGGTCGAAGAGGCGGAAACCGCGCCCTTCATGGCTCATGTGGCGCAGTATTACGCGCAGGCGACGGGAGTGACGCCCGCTATTTACGCGGTGTCGCCCACAGATGGCGCGGGCGCGCTCGATTGGACAGTTGCATGGGACAACGTGTTGCCACTTTCCCGGTAGACAGGACAGTCCTGGTCAAAATGGCTTGTTCCATGGCGCTTTGAATATTTGTAACCAGAAAGATGAGGAAACAGTATGACGATTTCTACTGATAGTTCCAGTTCCAAACCCTCCGCGCGCTGGTCAGCCGCGCAGGCGTGGTCGTGGTGCAACGCGCAGCCGTGGCTGTGTGGCTTCAACTATGTGCCGGCCAACAGCATCAGCTACACCGAGATGTGGATGGATTACGCTTTTGACGAGGCGCTGATCGACCGCGAGTTGGCGCTGGCGCAAACGGTCGGTTTCAACGTGCTGCGCGTGGTGCTGCCCTTTGTGGTGTGGGAAGCAGAGCCAGATGCTTTCCAACACCGCTTTGACCGCTTTCTAACAATCTGTGCTCAGCGCGGTCTGCGCGTGATGCCCTGCTTTTTCGACGACTGCGTCTTTGGTCCGATCTCCGATCCAGCGTTTGGGCAGCAGCCGGAAGTGGTGGTCGGCTGGTACGCCAACGGCTGGACGCCCAGTCCGGGCCACACGCGCGTGCGCGACCCGCAGCAGCGCCCGCAGTTGGAGCAATATGTAAAAGCGATCATGACGCAGCATCGCGCGGACGAACGCATTGTCTGCTGGGATTTGTATAACGAACCCGGCAACAGCGGCATGGGCGACGATACGCTGCCTTTGCTGACGGATGCGTTCCGGTGGGCGTGGGCGATCGATCCGGTGCAACCGATCACGTCGGGCTACTTTGGCCGCGACAGCCACTGCAACCAGTTCGTGTTGGCTGCATCGGATGTGATCACCTTTCACAACTACGACACGGCCGCGACATTGGGCCAGCAGATCGCTGACCTGCAGGCGCATGGCCGGCCCTTGATCTGCACGGAATGGCTCAACCGGCCGCGCGCCTCCACCGTGGCGGAGTGCCTGCCCATCTTTCTGGAGCAGCGCGTCGGCGCCATCCACTGGGGACTGGTCAATGGCAGGACGCAGACACACCTGCCATGGGGTCATCGTCCTGGCGCGGGGGAGCCGGTGCTCTGGCAGCATGATCTGTATCGAGTCAACGCACAAGGTGAATACGAAATCTACGACGCGCGAGAGATCGAACTGTTCCAACAGGCGATCCAACAAGCAGCGGCATGACATTCGACCCATCCCCGGAAGGCAAACAAAAACCGAGTTTCTTTGAGAAACTCGGTTTTTCTATCGAGCACCACTTTAGTACTCAGCCGCCATCTCCCGCGGTGTGTAGGCGCGCCCTTTCTTTAGATCGAGCTTGGTTTTGCACCGGATGCGCTTGCTGATCTGGCGTGCATTGCCGCGATAGACAGTGCGCACTTCCTCGCCTTCCCGATCCAGCAGCACGACCGTGCCTTCCAAACGCGCAAACTGGCGCTGCTCTTGCTTGGGGATGTCCTTAAAAAGCAGCACGAGATGCAGCGCGCCGGCGCGCCAGTAGCGCGTGCCATTGGTGACGACAAACATGACATCGGCCAGCGACAGATTGCGCTGCGCCATGCGGAAAAGGGCGTGAGGAGTGAAGGAAAGAGTGTATTTCACGTACGGCCTCCTTTCTGCACAGGCTGTCTCCTCGAGAAACCATCACGATGCAGACAGCAGACAACTTCACGAGTGGCAGGTTCGGTTTTGCGCTATCCTGCACCTGCGCACTCCGCAGTGTAACATGACTTCTGCAGCGCTTGCCTGACAATTTCCTAGCAATTGCACCAATATCCCGACAGACCCATAAGGTTGCGACCGAATCGCCAGGCGCGATGCCATAAAGCAGAGATTTGATGGCGAGCCTTCTGTCTTTCAGGCTGCTATAACGAGCGCAACAGTGTGCGCCTTCAGGCGTGTGCTGCCAGATAGACATCGATGGCGACATCCTGCGCATGAGCGATGGTGCACAGACGCCGCTTCAGTTTGGCGACAGCGACGGCCCGATCACGCTGGCGGAGTTCATCCGCTTCGTACAGGACCAGCAATGAGGGTTGTGTTGGCGGGTTGCAATTTCCACTCAGAAGAAGCCGAGGTTTTTGAAAAACCTCGGCTTCTGGCTGCTCCATTTGGCCCGTCTGCACCAAGTTATGCGCTTGTCGCTGCTGGCGCCGTCAGAAAGGAGGCGTCGTCGCTCAGATCGACCACCCAGTCTTCCGCGTTCTGGCCTTGCGCGCCGGTGCGTGCGCGCACCCCGAAGGTGAAGCGCAGGTCATCGCCGCGTTTCAGCAGCTTCACGACAATGTGGTTCGCACCTTGACGCAGGGTAACGGGATGAATATTGTTAAAGGGGGTCCACCAGAGACATTCTTCCGTTTCGTGGACAAGCTCGCTGTTGAGATAGAGCCGATAGCCGTCATTGTTGCCGATGATAAGATAGACAGTCTGCTCTTCATGCGCAAAGAGGGTGCGGGTCAGGTAGGCGCAGTAGGGGCCGCGCAACCCGATCAGTTGTGACAGATCGATCTCGTTTTCCCGTGAATAAACCACGGCCGGTCGGCCCAGCGCATGGGACCAGTGCTGATACTCTTTTTCGGGATCGACCACAGGCTCCGGCAAGTACGCACGCTGCAAGGAGACAAAGTGCTGCATGAAGCGGCGTTGCCTTTGCAGTGCATTTCCCGGTTCTGGCAGTGCGTCGTAATAGACGCCGAGAAAGCGCCACAGCCCGCTGCTCGCTATGCCAAAGGTGGTTTCCACCGGCTCAGCGGCGCCCACCCGGACGTGGAAAAGCTGACGCATCGGCCATTCCTCCGCGTAGGCGGGCGCATACAGGGAAACCGGCGTGCGCGTCGAACCGGGCGCGATGCTGAAGGTAGCAGGGACAATAGTCCAGCCTTCCGGGCCGGTCACTGTCACATGCGCCGCCTTCAGTAGACCGCGTACGGCAACTGTCACCTCGACAGTCTCGCCGGGCGCTGCCGTGGGCAGGCCCGCGTATTCCACGCTGACCTCGACGGGCGGCGGCGTCCAGGCCGCGGGCGCCGCCGCCATTGCAGGCGCTCCGGTGATCGTAACGCCGGTGGAAAGCGTCTGGTTGATCAGCACGCCGACGCGCGCGGTGTCGCGCGCCAGCGCGGTCAGCGTCATCTCGGCGCGGCGATACTCGATGCCCATGACAAGCTCGTCGCCCACAGCTTCCTTCAGCGCCGCTGGGATGCGGCTGGCGCCGAGAATCTGCCCCAGCAGTGCGGCCGCGGTGGCCAGGGTGCAGTCCGTGTCGTAGCCGCAGCGCAGCGCGGCCAGCATCGTCTCCTGCAGATCGTTGCCGCCATAGAGCAGCCCCAAGAAAGTGAACGGCACATTGACCTGGGAGTCGCAGGCTTCCGGGAAGCCTTCCATCGCCATGATACGGTCGCGCGCGGCGCGCAGCGGAACTCCCTGATCGTAAGCGTCAAACGCCGCACGCGTCATGCGTGCGATGGGCGTGCCCGCGGGCAGGTAGTGGATGAACATGGCAGCCAGGCGCCGGACGTCGCTCACAAAGAAGGCCATGGAGGACATGGCAGCCAGCATCATCTCCGCGCCGACCGACTGCTCGGTGTGGTCGAGCGTGCCGTCTTTAACCGCATAGTGCGCGGCCAGGTCCGGCGCGCCGGGGAAGACATAACCCCAGATTTCGGCGCGGATCGGGCAGCCCATGCCGTTTTCCCAGAACTGGTTGCCAAAGCGCCCGGACATCGGGGGGTGAATGCCCAGGCGCCAGTTGCGGCGGAAGATGCCGTATTCGTTGAACGGATACCAGCAGCCGTCAAGCCACGCCTGCGCCAGGTCGTCGGAGGTGAGCGCCGGGCCTTTTTCCTCTAGCACCTTGAGCCAGAGCACCTGCAAATCCAGATCGTCATTTGGCGGCATTGCCTCGGGAAACATCTCGGCCGGGTCGATCTCGATCCAACCTTTATAGCCTTCGAAGCGCGTGCCGACCGCGCCGCCCATCGACTTGCCGATCCAGCCGCCCAGCACTTTATCGAGATACTGCTCGTAGCTAAGATTCACGGTCAGCTCCATTTGATTTTGTTGCAGAAGGTTTGGTCAATTCTGTCCGGTAAGCTGTTGTCGTCTGGCGTACGACAAGCCGGCAATCGAGTATGGCCTGTTGCGCCGGTGCACCCGACGCGCGCATCCGTTGCAGGAGAAGCTCAGCCGCCCGATAGCCCAATTCGTAAGCGGGCTGCGCCACGGTCGTCAAGGGCGGCATGGCCATGGCCGCATAGGGAATATCGTCGAACCCGACAATCGACATATCAATGGGGATTTGCAGGCCTTGGTTGCGACAGGCGTTGATCGCGCCCAGCGCCACCAGATCGTTGACCGCGAGAATGGCCGACGGGCGGTTCGGCAGGGACAAAAGACGGGTCATGGCCTCCTCCCCGCCTTGCAACGAAACGTCGGTCTCCAGCATCCATTCCGGGCAGAGCGACAGCCCGTGCTGAAGCATGGCTTCCTGGTAGCCCAGCCAGCGACCGACGGCCACGCCGCGCGTGGTGTGGCCGCCGACAAAGGCAATGGCGCTATGTCCTAACTCCGCCAAGTGATCGACGGCGGCCATTGCGCCGTCCTGGGCGCGACTGGTCACATAATCCACCCTGGCATCCTTCAACCAGTTGCCGACAGTGACAACAGGCAGCCCTTTGTGCATCAGGTCGATGATGTAGCGATTGTGTTCGGCCGCGTTGCTATGCTGCGGCGGCGCTATGATAAAGCCATCAACGCCGCGGCGGTAGATTTCGCGCAGCACGCCCAATTCCTTGTTGGGGTCGCCGTCAGTGTTCACGATGATCGTGATGTAGCGCGCCCGCTCCAGACTATCCTGGACGCCGCGCGCCAGCGTCGATGAAAAGGGGTTCTGGATATCGGAGATGACCAGACCCACCATCAGCGTCCGGCTTGAAGCAAGCCCACTGGCCAGCGGGTTGGGGTCGTAGTCGAGATCGCGCGCGGCTTGCATCACACGCGCGATGGTCTTGGCGCTGATGGATGCATTTTTATTGAAGACGCGTGAAACGGTGGAGGGAGCCACGCCGGCGCGCTTTGCAACATCGTAGATGGTCGTCATTTTCTCTTGCTGCAGGCTGTTCTAGCCAAAGATGTCTTTGATGGCCTCAAGATAGGCCATATGGGTGTCGGTGTCCGGCTCCAAATAACTGCCTTCGGTCCACTCGTTCCAGGCATTGATCGTCAGGATACGTTGTCCGGCAGGGGCGGCGTCGAGCCGCTCACGGATCATGACGAGTGCTTCCCGGAAACGCGCCGGTGTGTTGCCCTCGATGAGCGGCATAAAGGGGTAACGTGCATTGACAAACACGTCGGACTGCACAGTGCGTGGGCTGGCATCCCATCCCATTGTCAGGTTTGGGTAGTAGGGCAGCGTAAAGGTTCTCTCCGCTTCGTCCCAGTAGACCATATAACGGTCGCGTACGACGGTGTAGTCGGTGACCGGGAAGCGATCCAAAGCGCCATGATGGATCCAGACATAGGAGGTCACGCTGTCAAAGCCCAAGTCGTGCGCCAGCGCATCTGCATCGGGCAGACTCTGTTCGCCGGCAAGAATGCCAAGATTCCAGAGCACTACATTCAGATGCAGATCGACAAAACCGGCGTCCTTCACCTTGGCGCGAAAGTCCGCCAACGCCGCGCGCGCCTGCACGCGACCGCCGAGGCCATCGATAAACGTGGGCAGATCGTAGATGGAGAAATAGGGGCGGTCGTCGATCTTCCAGTAGGAAGGGTGCGAGAAATAGCGCTGAATGACATAATCCGCGACAGTGTCAACGGTTGCCGGGCTGACTCTGCCCGGATAGAGCAGGCGCGCGCGACTGCCCACGCCGTTGAGCGCGGCAGGGTGGATGTCCGTCCAATCGTGGTTGGCCCACATCAACGCAAACTTGATGCGCGCGTTGTTGGTGGCGCCGAGAAAGCCCTCGTCCAGCGCGCGTTCCAGAAAGGGGCCGTCGTCGTACCAGTACCAGTCAAAAATAAAGGCGTCGATGGCGTGGTCCGCGGCCGCATCGATCTTGCGCGCCATGACGGCTGGATCCGCCTCATCTTCATAGCCCCAGACCGGCGCACGCGGCTGGCGATGCCCGGCGAAGCGTGGCTCGGCGCGCTTGACTAACTCCCATTCGGTCCAACCGGGGCCGTGCGTCGTCGCATTGCGCGGGTCGGCGTGGTAGTTAGGAAAATAGTAACAGGCAACCGTGTGTTCTTTGGTCATACGACGTTCTTATTCTCAAACTGGAGAAAATGGGCGCGTTATAGTTTTGCTTGCAGCAGCAACGCCTTGCGTTCCATGTAATATTGGAAATTCTCCCAACTCACATCCGGTGGCACGGTGTGGTCGACAGTCGGGATAAAGCCGCCTTCCTCGATCAAGGGTTGCAGCGACAGTAAATGGCGGTCAATGGCCGCGCGATCCTGGGCCAGCGCGCGCTTGTCGACGCCGCCCCATAGTCGCAACGATTTGCCGTAGGTCTGGCGCAGGCGATGTGGATCCTGGTTGGCCGCGCGTTCCAGCGGCCACAAAGCATCGACGCCGGCGTCGAGCATCATGGGGATCAGCTTTTCGGGGTTGCCGTCGGTGTCGATGCACACATAGCGCACGCCGTGACTTTTGTAGAAATCGATCACCTTGCACAGCCGCGGGTAGATGAAGGTGCGGTAGCTCTGTGGACTCAGCAGCGGCCCGGTCTTCATAGCCAGGTCTTCGTTGAGGCAGATGTATTCGAGCGTCGTGTGTTCGAGCACGAGGCGCGCAGTCTCAATAAGGAAGTCAGCCCAGAACTCCATGATCTCGTGCATCAGGTCGGGCTGGTCGTACCAGGCAAAGGAAAGCGCCTCAAAACCGAGCAACTCGCGAGCAACCCAGTAGAAGCCGAGTGTGGAACAGTTCGGGCCAAAGATCAGCGGGTGCTGGCGCTGCGCCCAGCCTTTGACGCGACAGGTTTCCCAGTTTGGTTCGTAGCGCTGGGCGCAGGCCGCGGGATAGCGCTTCTTTACATCTTTCCAATCCGCTGGGCCGACGATCGGGAAGGCGATGTACTCATCCATGGACATGCGTGCGCCGCCGATCGAGCCAGCCTTCAGCGCGCGCCGCACAATGCCTTTCTCATCGCGGAAGGTTACGGTGTCGTCATCGGTCGCCAGCTCTTCCTGCTCAAAGGCAGGGATCATCTTGCTGGTGAAGTGGATGAATTCGCGCGGATCCATGCCCAGGGATGACTCGCCGGCGAACCAGTCCCAATGCAGGCTTCCTGTACCCAGGCCTTCCGCGTGCCAGCGCTGCGCCGTCTGCGCCCAGACGCCTGCCTCCCAATTGGGAACCTGGTCGACGCTTGTGTAGTCCATGCAATTGAGAAAACGCTGAAGATAGTTCATGGTTGGCTTATTTTTCAACACCGGTGATCACGACGCCTTGAATAAAGAGCCGCTGCGCCACTGAGAAAAGCAGCACACACGGAATCAGCGACATCAGCGCGGCCGCCATCATGCGCGGGTAGTGAATGACGTTGAAATTAGCAGTCTGGAACATGCGCATCCCCAGGCTGACTGGAAAATTCTGCTGCGAACGGAAATAGACCAGCGGATAGAGCAGATCGTTCCAGTAGTAGAAGAAGGCAAAGATCGCCACGGTTGCGACCACCGGCAGCGACATGGGCAGGAAGATCTGCCAGAAGATGCGGAAGGTGGAGCAGCCATCCACGCGCGCGGCGTCCTCTAATTCTTTCGGAATACCCAGGAAATATTGGCGGAAGAGGAAGATATAGAATGCGTTGCCAAAGAACGACGGCACGATGATCGGCAGAAAGGTGTCGAGCCAGCCAATCGCATTGAACATCATGAAGTGCGGCACAATGACCACCCAGGCCGGCATCATGAGGGTCGTCAGCATCACAAAGAAGAGGAACGAGCGCCCAGGAAAGCGCAGCCGCGCAAAACCGAAGCCAGTGATCGAGCAACTGATCACGCTGCCGATGATGCCGCCCGCGGCCAGGATGATGCTGTTCAGGATAAAGCGCGCAAAGGGGGTCAGTTCAAAGACGGCGGCATAATTCTGCCAGACAAGCTGGCTCGGAATCCACGTGATCGGCCCGTGTTGACTTCGTCCAGCGTCTTCAGGCTGGTGCTCAACATCCAGAAAAACGGGATCATCAGCACCACGGCCCCTGCCAACAACACCATGTAGGTGGCAATCGCCCCTAACCAGCGGCCCCGCGCAATGCCTAGCCCTTTGTACATGGACGCGCCTCCCATCGTGTCAGCAGCACAGACCGTTGTCTCTCATGCATCATACTTGGTTCTCCCAAGGTCTATCCGTTTATTCCTTCTCTCCGGCATAGTAAACCCAGCGTCGCGATGTACTCATCACGAACAAGGTCAGCGCGGCGATCAGGATGAACAGGATGTAGGCGATGGTGGACGCATAGCCGAAGCGCAGCGAGCGAAAGGCCGTGAAATAGATGTTGAGCCCAAAGAAGTAGGTGGCAAAGTTTGGCCCGCCGCTGGTCATGATGTAGGCGTTCTCAAATATCTGGAACGCCGCAATCAAACCGGTGATTACATTAAAGAAGATCACCGGCGTCAGCAGCGGCAGCGTCACCGCCCAAAAGCGCTGGATGCTGTTGGCGCCGTCAATCGTAGCCGCCTCATAGAGTTCACTGGGGATGGACTGCAAACCGGCGAGATAAACGATCATGGTGCCGCCGACGCCCCACAGCGCCATGAGGATGAAGGCGTACATAACGACATTGGGATCGACCAGCCAGCCGATCTGCGGCGCACCGAACCAACTCAGAATACCGTTCAGCACGCCATATTGCTTGTGAAACACAAACTGCCAGAGCAGGGCCACGGCCACGCCGGTTGTCACCGCAGGCAGATAGTAGATGCCGCGAAAAACCAGAATGCCGCGCACCTTCTGGTTCATCAGCAACGCAATGCCCAGACCGATCACCAGGCTCAGCGGCAGGAAGCCAGCCACAAAGGACAGGGTCGAGCGCACTGAATCCCAGAAGCGCGGATCCTCGGTCAGCATGTAGACGTAATTATCCAGGCCGATCCACTTGGGCGCGCCGCTGCCGCCGTAATTCGTGAAGCTGAGATAAAGAGAAGCCAGCAGCGGGCCCAGACGAAAGATCAGATAGCCAAGCAACCAGGGCATGATGAACAGGAATCCTTCGATTGCCTCGCGTCGGGCCATTTTTGTTTTTGGCATGAATATCATAATCTCCGGCGCTCAGGGCATGTTGTGCAGCGCGGCGCTGCCATCTCATGCACAACATGCCCTCGCTTCACCTGCTTGTTATGCGTTCATCTGCGAAATGATGCGATTGATCTCATCCTGGAAGGCAGGCAGCACCACTTCTGGGCCATCACTGGTCACGCCGTCGATCATCGGGACGATCATGTTTGCCCACGTGTTGGAGTAGTCGCGCCAGTAGGGGGGGAACGGCGCGGCATTGGCGCCGGTCATCTGCGCGGGGAAGACCTGCACGTTGCTTGGCGGCAGACCGCCCGCCGCGGCCGTCTCATTCCACAGCGGCACTGATGACTGGCGGCCCGGAATGCTGCGCAGCGGCTCGGAAATCAGCGTGTTGGTGGATTCGGTGCTGGTCAAAAACTTGACAAACGTCCACGCCGCTTCGAGATCTTTGGTATTGGAGGCAATGCCCCAGGCCCCACCCGCGGCATTAATACAACTGTTCCCAGTGGGCGAGAGTGGCATAGCCGCGCAGTCGAAGTCAAACTTGTCGCCAATATTGGCGCGCATGGAGGTCGTCGCCCATGATCCCTGGAAGGCCATGGGCAACAGACCGCTGGCAAAGGGATCCACACCGGCCGGCGCGGCCCCCGCTTCAGGATACAGACCTTGTTTGCGCGCTTCAATGAAGAAATTGAAACAGTCGCGGCTTTCCGGTGAATCGATAATGCATTCGCTGAGGTCGTCGGTGAAGATCTTGCCGCCCCATCCCATGATCAACCCATGGAACACCCAATCCCAGTTGTACAGCTGCAAGCCCCAGGCAGTGAATTGCCCATTGGCGTCTTGCTGCGCAAACTTCAGCCCTGTCTCCACCAGGTCAGGCCACGTCCAACTGTCGGATGGATACGCCACGCCTGCATCGTCAAACATCTTCTTGTTGTAGTAGATGCCAACGTTGGAGAAGTCATAAGGCAGCGCATACAGCTCGTTGTTCCAGCGCATCTGGGCGACTTCAGCCGGCCAGAAGTCGTCGACATTGATCTCAGCGGCATCGCGGTCGATGAGCGGCTGCATACTGGTCGTCCAGCCCTTATTGGCATAGACGGGCACATCAAAGGTGCGTGTGTACCAGACATCGGGAAGCTGCTGTGCAACTCCTTGCGCATTGATCGTGTCGTAAAACTCGTTGCCGGCAATGTCCAGATGATCGATGGCAATCTCCGGGTGCGCCTGCGCGAAGGCATCGATCACGGTTTTGAAAAGCGGGACATCCGCTTCGCCGTGGTTTGTCACAAAGCGCAATGTGACCTGGCTTGCGCCGCCGGCTGCCGCGCCTGCCCCCGCCTCACCCGCGGGCGCAGCGGCCGGGGCGCAGGCTGCAAGCACCCCGCTTGCACTCACCAACAAGCCAGCCGCCGCACTGATCTGTAGAAACGCGCGCCGGCTCATTCCGTCTGAACTCATCTTCCGATTCATTTTTCCTCCTAGGCTGACAGACAATCGCACACGAAGCAGATGACCACTGCGCACAATGGTGATGCGCGAACAGTGGCGGGGCGTAAACCCCTCATGACTCACTTAGCAAAGGAAAGAGTAAAGGTGGGAGCACTGAGTGCAACTAGTTGCATCAATTGTGCAAGCGGTTGCGTAGCTTGATTTTAGAGGACTTCTACAGGTTTGTCAACAGCGAATTTTTTACTGAGTCAACTTTCACGTTGGGGACAGAGCGGTTTTGGTGGGTCATTGCCTCAGGCGTGACGCGCGCTCAAAGCCAGGGCCTTAAAAACCAGGACCGAAGACAATGATCAGGATGAGGACGATGACAGCAAAGAAGGCAAACTCAACCAGCACGCGCCGCGTCAAACGGCCCTGCAGCCCTTGCAGCGCGATGCCGACGGCGAGATAGAAGCTCAACAGCAGCAACAGGCCGCCGGTCAACCCTGGCAAGAGCGGCCAGTAATTGAGCGCCCAGGTGACTTCTCCCAACAGCAGGCCGACCACAACGCTGTACATCAAGACATGGCGAGTTTCATTGGTCGAGGTGCGCAACAGTTCGATCGCCAGCAGCATCGCCGTCACAGTGACAATTGTGCCGGAAAGCAGGCTGCGCGTGCGCGATTGATAGACAAAGAGAAAGAGCAGCAACGCGGCGCCGTAGGCCAACGCGTCAAGCCAGAGGCGCGCGCGCCGGAAACCTGGCTGGCCGCGTTCCACTGTGGCGTAGAGGCTGAAAAACGCAATCATCAACAGCAGCCCCGAAAGCAGAATCACGGCGACCTGAAGCAACCGCGTAGGGATGCTGGGCAGCAGGACAACAGTGATGATCGAAATGGCAGCCGGCAGCGCCCAGTACGCCCACGTCAACCCCAGCCGATTGGCCTGGCGCTTGGGGTGCAGGCGAATCAGACTTTCTGTACCAGCCGCAGCAGCAAGCGCCAGCACGAGCGCCATTACGGTGGTGACTGAGAATTCCACGCTCGTCGGCGAACCGAGCGCGCGAAAGCCAATCACAGTCGTCGGAATCTTCAAGAGCAGGCTCAGACCAAAGCCGAACACGAGCACCCAGGTCATCACACTGATGCGATCCTGATAATCGACTCCCGTAAAATCGTTATGTTTGCGCCGCCATTGCCAGCGACGCGTCAGTTCGTCGCGCCAAGCGTCTAGTCGATTGGTTTGCATAAGCCACTCTTGTGTACAATAACTGCCGTCAGTCCGACAGTCTTGCCATTCTAAAGAGGGAGCGCAACTCTGTCAAAGCCTATGGCTCATTGCCGTTTCATCGACTTCGACATCACAATTCACGGTCAGCAGACGCCCTATCTGGTGCATGCCGTCTATCGCCAGCACATGGCGACTGGGTCGCTTGCCGCCGATAGTACACAACCGGAATGGACAGCCTACCTCGATCATCTGGATCAGGCGCGCGGTGGCGTTGGGCGGCATGTGCTGGAAGAAATGGGCGGGCTGCTCTACGCCCACCTATTTCGTGACCAGGTGCGCGACCTGTGGGTGCGGGCGCGCACCGAGCTGGATCACGCCGCCGATCTGGATCACGCCGCCGACGGCGTCTGCATCCGGCTGATGGCAGAGCCGCCGGCCGTAGCTGCCCTGCCCTGGGAAGTCATGTTCGACCCGGAGCAGAATCTTGCCTTTGCCGGCAGCATACAGACGCCCTTTGTACGCGTCGAGAAGCTGCTGCGTCATGTTGGGCATGTGCGTCCTTTAGCAACCAGACTGCCGCTGCGGCTGTTGATCGCTGCGCCTGAAGACCCGACCGGACAGATCGATGGCAAGGCGGAGGTCGCCCGTTTGTCAGCGGCGCTTGGCGCGCTGGCAGGCAGCGCGGTGACGCTTAGTGTTCTGGACGGGCGTTTCAATATCGTGGAGTTGCGGCAGGCGATCGCGCAGGAGCAGCCGGATATCCTGCATCTGGTCACACACGGGCAGCCCGATGGATTGCTGCTGTGGCAACACGATGCACCTGTGATCGTCCCGGCGTCGTCGCTGCGTGTTGCATTGGAAGGCGCGTACAGCATCAAGCTGGTCGTGCTCAATGCCTGCGCCACGGGGCAAGGCGCGCTGGGACGCAGGCTGGCTTCGATCGGCGCCCAGTTGTTGCAGACCGGAGCGCCAGCCGTGATTGCAATGCAGTATGATATAGAGGAAAATGTTGCAAGCAATTTTGCACAGTTTTTTTATGAAGCATTGCTTGGCGGCCACTGCCCCGGCGCAGTCCACCGTGCGGTAAGCGTTGCCCGGTCCAATCTCTACGCGTTAGATCCTGACAGCATTGGGTATGGCACGCCGGTGCTGTGGCTCAACGCTGCGGACGGCGCCATTTTCGAAATGGAAGATCAGCTTATGTCCCCCTTTTTACTGCGTCGCCCTTTGCCGCCCAGCAACGAGCCAGATATCAAGCCGCTCCAACGCCAGCGCCAGCAATTCGAGGAGTGGTGCGCCAGTGTGATCGACTTGGGCGTCGCGCCCCTGCCGGTTGCGTTGCGCGCGGTGCAGCGTCCACTCCAGGATGCACTGCAAGAGATCGATGACCTGCTGGTGCAGTTGCGCAGGCTCGATTTGGAGCCTGTCTCCAACCCTGTGTTCAAGCAATACGAAGAAAAGCTCGCCCTCATTATCGCCAAACAGAATACAGTCAACCGACTGGCGGCCATTATTCGTGACCAGCAGGAGCGACCACACTGACAGGGGAGGGGCGAGACGCGAGACGCGAGACGCGAGACGCTAAGCCTGATGCCGCCGGCAGTGCTCGTTTGCGGGCGCAATCCTGGCAATTACGCCCAGCGCTTGCATTGCTGCGGCTGTTTTTGCTTTATACACTGGCCTGTTTTTGGATCCTGGCGGCCGGATTAGCAGGACGAGCAACGCAGGAAGCGGGCTTCGGTCTGGATCGTGTGCTGCCGCGGATGGACGCGCCTGGCGCCTCCCCGCCTTTTGCTGGCGTTACAGTGCAGTTGGCAGGACGTTCACCCGCGAACATCGAAGCGCGCTTGACGGCTTTGCGCCAAGCCGGCTTTGGCTGGGCGCGCCAAACGTTCGACTGGCGCAAGCTCGAACCCGCACGCGGGCAGTTCGATTGGACGGAGGCGGACGCGCTAGTCGATGCCATTACCAATGCAGGATTGACGCCGGTTGCTGTCCTGAACAGCGCGCCGGATTGGGCGCTGGCGCCGGCGGATGTGGCTGCACACAACGGTTTGGCGCCCCCCGCTCGCTTTGCTGACTTCGCCCACTTTGTCGATGCCTTCACCCGGCGTTACGGCGATCGCATTCGCTACTATCAGATCTGGGACGAACCGAACATTGCGCCACACTGGGGCGCGCGTCATATCAACCCAGTCGCGTATGCACAGATGTTGCGCGCGGTGACGCCCGTCATTCGTAACGCGGACAACGATGCCGTCGTGCTTGCCGCCGCGTTGGCGCCGACGGTCGACCGCGGCCACCTCGCCATGGACGAAGTCTATTTTCTACAAAGGATGATCGCGGCCGGTGCGACGCCGTTCTTCGACGCGGTGGCGGTGCAGCCTTTTGGGTTTGGCTACAGCCCCGCTCATCCTCGCCAGAACCTGGACACGCTCAATTTTGCACGCGTTGCCTGGATCCGGCGCGCTCTGGTCGAGGCAGGCATGGGCGAGAAACCGATCTGGGCGGTGCGCTACGGCTGGAATCGCACGCTGAATTCACCCTGGGGCGCGGTGACGCCGGTTGCACAGGCGACTTATGCCGGCGACGCGTTGGCGCGAGCATGGCATGACTGGCCTTGGCTGGCGGCGATGGGCTGGGTGATCGACCAGCCCGCTGAGCCGCCACGGATGCCTGCGTGGGGGTTTGCGCTTACAAACGCGGCAGGGACGCCGGCCCCGGTGTTCGCTGCCGTGGCCGCCTGGCAGACGACGCCACGCACGCGCGGTGCAGCCAGTACATTTCCTGTCCCGCTGGTCGAGTGGTTGCTCCTGTTGCTTGCCGGCTTCTTGATCGGCTGGCGCGCGCTGGCAGCGGGGCGGTTGGTGAACTGGCGGAGCGGATTGGCGCGTTACCGTCAGGCGCCTGGCTGGCTTCACACGGGCGTTTGGATTGGCTTGGCGGTCGTCTATTATCTGGCGACATTTCCGCCGCTGATCGGTCTGTGCTGGCTGGCCGCGATGTTGCTTTGCCTTGCACAGCCGCGGGTCGGGCTGTGGGTGGCAGTGGCGCTCATCCCCTTTTACTATCAACACAAAGAGGTGCAACTTGTCGATGTCATGCTGGCTGCCCCGCCAACGCACATGCTTCTCTTCGCACTGCTGCCTGCGCTCTGGCGCGCTCCCCCCGCGCCGCGCGCCTCGCCTCCCCTCATTTGGTGGGAGCTGGCGCCGCTGCTGCTGCTGCCAATGACCTTGGCGGCCGCGCTCAATGTCTGGTATTGGCCAGCCTTTATGCGCGGCGCGCTCGACCTGGTGCTCGCGCCGCTGCTGTTGTGGTGGGCGGTGCGCGTGTTGGCGACCACCGACGCCGAGCGTGCGCGCGTGTTGGCCGCGCTCTTTGCCGGGGGTGTGCTGGCAGCGCTGATCGGGCTGGCCGGCTGGCTGCACAATGGCGGCGTCGAGGTGGATGGCATCCGGCGGCTTGTAGGCCCGCATTTCTCATCCAACCACACCGCGCTCTATTTGGAGCGCAGCTTGTTTCTGGGGCTTGCGCTCCTGCTGATGACCGCGCGGCGCTGGCGTGAGATAACGCTGACGACGGTGTTGCTGATAATGGCGGTGGTGGTGGTGGTGACAGCATTGGGGCTGACCGGCAGCCGCGGCGCGCTTTTGTTCGGACTGCCAGCCGGTCTGGTGGTGATGGCAGGCTTCGCCGGGCGCCGGCGGCCAGGGATGCGGCGCAGCCTGCTTTATCTGGCGGCAATGGGCGGCGGCGCACTGATCTTAGCGTTGCTGGTGTGGCAGCGGGAGCGCCTGTCCAACCTGGAGACGGTCGTGTTGCGGCTGGAGGTGTGGCGGGCGGCGCTGGCGTTGTGGCGCGATCACTTCTGGGCAGGGGTTGGGCCAGGCGGTTTTTTCTGGAGCTATCCTGCTTATCTACGTGTGGGCGCGGTGGAAGTCGACCAACTTCATCCGCATAGCCTCTGGCTCGAACTGGTGACAACCTGGGGCGTGCTGGGGTTGGCGTGGTTTGTGCTCAGCGTGGCTGCGCTGGTGCGGGCGATGCAGCAGCACAGTAGAAGCAAGCGTGCGGCCTGCTGGGTTGCCATGGGCGCGTGTGCTGGGCTGGCCGCGGCGCTGGCGCACGCGCAGACCGACACATTTCTGTCATTGGCGGATTTAGCCGCGTGGAATGCTGTGGCGTGGGCGTTGGCGACGGCGCCGACAGTTCCGATCCGATGTCACGCGGGCAGCGCGACACCGGCGGTTGAAGGAGATGCGCCGGTTGATGCAATACAGCGGGCCAATAGGCCGACCTACGGGTTGCTACGAGTTGTTGCGGGTGAATCTTTCATTCATCGCGCAGTTGATCCCCTGTGTAGGCAAGAAAAACATCGCCCAGAGTAGGGCGGTGCACAGAGACCTGCTGAATATGAAAGCCGGAGGCAAGCACGATGCCGATGATCTCCGCCAGGCGGCGTTCGCCGCTATCGACGCCGATCTGGAACCGGGCAGTTTCCTCAGCGACGTGATGTACAATGTGCGTGATGGCGGGCAGGTTTTTGAGACGATTTTCAACCAGGCCCACATCCCCCGTTCCACACAACGTGATCATATCAGCGCCCATGTTCTGAATCAAAGCAGACGGCGCACCTTCGACAAGCAACCGGCCCTGGTCGATGATGCCGACGCGGTCGGCCAACGCTTCAGCCTCCTCCATGGAATGGGTGGTCATCAGCAGTGTGATGCCTTCCTCATCGCGCAGCCGGCGGATGTGACGCCAGATGCTGGCCCGGTTCTGCGGGTCAAGCCCTTGCGTGGGTTCGTCCAGAAAGAGCACTTGGGGCGCCGACAATAGCCCGCGCGCCAGCTCCAGGCGGCGCTTCATGCCGCCGGAGTATGTCCCCGCCTTGCGGTCAAGCACATCTTTGAGCTCCACAAGTTCGGCCAACGTACTGATGCGCTCGGTGCGCGTATGCTTGTCCAGCCCATACAGCCGGCCATGAAAGTCGAGCACCTGGCGGCCAGTCAGGTCGGCGTCGACCACGATCTCCTGAAAAGTAACGCCCAGCCGACGCCGCACCTCGGCCGTTTGCGTGGCAACATCGTAGCCCGCCACGCGCGCCTGGCCGCGGGTTGATGGCAGCAGGGTGGTGAGAATCGAAATCAGCGTCGTTTTGCCGGCGCCATTCGGCCCCAGCAACGCGTATATCTCGCCAGCCTTGATCGACAAACTGACTCCACGCAGCGCCTGCACAGGTTCACTGCCTGACGCGGTGTACTCTTTGACCAGATCGTTGGTTTCGATCATATTTACGCCACCTTCTGCACCGATCTATTTCCGGCGCCAACAGCGTAAATCATGCGCCGTGTGCAGCCAAGTTAGCGAATGCCCTGCACGCAGACTTTACACCGGGTCTACTTCACGTTGGGGGCAAACAACGTCCCCGGCACTGTGCAGCAGCAGACGGGACGCTCAAAATGTTCGTGCACAGCGCCGGGGACGTAATGCGCGCCCGCAACTTGAAGTAGACCTCTTTACACCGTAAAAGTGGAGTTTTGCGCCCAGATCTGTCATAATTGCGAGGCCGTTATGTGAAACGCTATCCAGGATAGCTTGCCGGCGCCAGACAAGACGGCAGGGATGCGCGGCAAAGCCTGCCCGCCTCACCCATTGTTTCTGGCTTGCAGCGGACGCGTCTGGAAGGTGACGCCTGGACGCAGGGTAAATGACGCCGATCGGCGGATAAATGGCGGATAAATACGGCGCTTTTTCCGTTACGATACAGGTATGACTGTGACTTACCTTCGTATGCAGGATGAACCGAGTACGACAACTCTCGTACGTCACTGTATTCAGGGCGACGTGGACGCATGGTCGCGCCTGGTGGAGCGGTATGCGCGACTGGTGCACGCTGTACCGGTGCGGCATGGTTTGAAGCCTCATGAGGTGGATGACGTTGGCCAGGAAGTATTTCTTGCGCTGGCGCAAAACCTGCATGAGATCGAGGACCCCGAACGCCTGCCCGGGTGGCTGGCAACCACTGCACGCCGCGTCACATGGCGCGTCATTCAGCGCCGCCGCCAGGAAGAGTCCCTTGACAGCGAAGGCGGTATCGGAGGCGAGAGCGGCGAAGCAGGAGGCCGCACGCTTGTGCTCGTTGCGACAACGCCGACGCCGGACGATCTGCTCCTCACCTGGAGCAGGCAGGAGGCGTTGGCGCAGGGAATGGAGCGGCTGCAGAGTCGCTGCCGCCAACTCTTGTTGCTGCTCTTTCTGGATCACACCGAGCCCAGTTACGATGAGATCAGCGAACAGTTGGGACTGCCTAAGGGCAGCATCGGCCCAACGCGCAACCGCTGTTTGCAGCAACTGCGCACGATTCTGGAGGGATTAGGCGTCACCACTGTTTCGTGATCTCCCGGCTGTCCAACTTCATGTATCATACGAATTGCCTACGCGCACTATTGTTGAAGGGGGTTAAGTTTCGTAGGGCGAGAACACATTGTCGACATCGCCGTTGTCCCCCTTTGCCCAGGATAAAACGAAGCTGATGCCACAGGAAACAAAAAAATGACCCTGCACCTTTCGCGCGACGAACTCTTTGCCCTGGCGTTCGATGCTGCTGACCGTATCGCGGCTGCCCAGCATCTGGCGAGTTGTACAACCTGCCGCCAGCAAGTGGAGGAGTTGCAACTGTTGGCCATGGATCTGACCATCGCCCGCCTCAGCGAACCGCGCCCCGCTGCGCTCGACCACTACAGAGCGCTGTTCGTCAATGTACAAAAGCAGCCTTCGCGCTTGCAGCGCTTTGTAAAGCAGATGCACGCTGTTTTGACGTGGGACAGCCGCCACCAGCCCGTCTTGCAGGGAATGCGCAGCGGCGTCAACACTGCTTATCGCCAGCTTTACGCCGCTGACCAGGTTGAAGTTGAACTGATGGTCGAGCGCACAGGCCGATTACGCCGTGTAGAAGGCGATCTGATCGCCGACGAACAGGTTCACGGCCACGAAGCGGCATTGGTGGAATTGCTCGATCAACAGGACAAGGTTGTCTATTGGGCTGAAACCGATGCAAACAGCCTCTTCCGTCTCGAAGATATCGCGCCTGGTCTGTATCGGGCGGTCATTACGCGTCCACGCGCGGCGACGATTGTAGTCGAGGCGCTGGAGATCGCGTAATGTCCGAACCTATCTCGATGCAAGCGGCGGTCCGGTTGGCTGGATTGCCGGCAGTGGACGCGCTGGCCGAATTGCAGGGCAGTGATCAACTCGCACCTGACACAGCGGCGCTAGTTGCCAGACACAGCCTGGCCGCGGCGGGCAATCCACACGAGGCGGAGCTGCTCTTTGCGCTTGCCAACACCCTGCACCGGGCAACGGGTGAAGGCGCCGAGGTCGAGCCGTGGCTGCGTTACGCGCAGGGACGGTTGGCGCTGCTGGCTGGCGATCTGGTCGGCGCTGAGGCGAATCTGGCCGCGGCCGGCCGGTTATGGACTGCGCTTGGCGAGACCACCTCTCTGGCGCGCAGTGGTCTGGGTCTGACGCAGATCCTGGCGATGCAGGGTCGTTTTGCCGCGGCCACCACCACGATCCAAACCACGATCCGGGCACTGGAGCAGCTTGACCATCGCGAGTTGGAGCAGGAACTTGTGTTGGCTGCCGCCCAGCAGAATTTCGCTACACTGCTCTCCTATCAGGAGCGCCACGCCGAAGCCCTGGAAGTCATGCAGGCGCTCCGGGTGAGAGTGGAGCAACAACTGGCGGTCAACGCTGGCGCCGCGGCTCAGGTCGAATTGCGCGCCCTGTTGGGACAACTTGGGATCGACGCCGCGGTCTATCAGACTTCTCTGGATCAACCGGCGGAGGCCGTAGCCACGTTGCGCACAGCAATCGAGCTGCTCACGCAAGCCGATGCACGCTATGACCGCGGGCGCGCGCACACCAATCTGGGACATCTCTACACACGCACGGGGCGCGTGGCTGAGGCGCTGCGCGAGTTCAACGCGGCCGCTATCGACATTCTGGGCACGAGCGAAGTTGACGCCGTCCCCGAACGGTGGAAAGCCGCGGATATGCTGTTCCTGGAGCAGGCGATCGCGCATCTTTCGCTCAATCTGTTGCCGGAAGCTGCTGCCGATCTCGACCGTGCGCTGGCGTTATTTGAGCAGAGCAACCAACGCTATGAGTGGGGGCAGACGATTTACTTCCGTGCATTGGTTGCCCTGCGCGAGAATGCCGTTGAATCCGCCCGGGGGCAGCTAGAAATTGCTGCTAACTTCTTTGCCGAACTGGATAATCATTATTGGCACAACCGCGTGCGCGTGGCGCAGGCGGTTGCGGTCTATCAGGCCGGCGCGCGCGATGAGGCTGCCACATTGCTCGCCACGTTGATCGCGGAAGCAATAGCGTCGGGCCAGGACGCGGCATTGACGTGGGATCTCAGCACGCGCAGCGAAACGGTGCTGCTGGCGCTGCGTCTCGCGCTCCAGCGCGACGACAAGCCAGAGGCGCGCCGGTTAGTCGATCTGGCAGCGGGCTGGCTGGCCGCCGCCGCCCCGACCGCTGCCCAGGCGCTCTATCCGCAGTTGACATTGCAAGTGCTGCACGCACGCGGGCAGGTCGCGCGCGCAGAAGGGGACTTGCCCGGCGCGCGGCGTCTGTTCGAGGCGGCCATGGCCGCGCTCGAAAGTCAGCGCGCCGCTTTGCCCGTCGAAGATTTCCGCACCGCGTTTCTGACAGACAAGACCGCCATTTATGCCGATCTGGTGCTCTCGCTGCTCGATGAGCCTGCGCCGGCAGAAAACGCGGTGGCGAATGCGTTTGCCATCGTCGAACGCGCCCGCTCGCGCGCTTTACTGGAACGGCTGCTGGTCGCGGTCGACGAAAGCGAACTGGTGACAGACGTGGCGCGCGCCGAACGCAGCGCCGCGGCGCGCCGGCAGCTTACCTGGCTTTACAACCAATTATTGGATGAAGGCGCCGCAAGCCGCGCGGCCAGTCAGGCCATCACAGCAGAGATTCGTTCCTGCGAGTCCACTTTGCAGCGGATCGAGTGGCAGCTCGCCCCGTGGCTGGCAGAGGCCGAGCCAGTAACGCTGGAAGCGCTGCAAGCGGCGTTGCAGCATACGGAGCAGGCGATTGTCTATTATCGAGCGGGTGATGAATGGATGGCTTTCGTGGTCGCCGCCGATGAAGTGCAGCTTGCGCGGCGTCTTTGCACCGAGGCCGAGGTCAGGACAGCGTTGGCGGATCTGCGATTTCAGCTAGGCCGCGTCGAAATTGGCGGCCAACATATCGCGCGTCACGCGGGCCGCTTGCTCCGGGGCGCGCAAAAGGCATTGCATCAGTTGCACGATCTGTTGATCGCGCCGCTCGCCACATTTCTACACGGCGAGCAATTGCTGATCGTGCCCTACGGGAGCTTGCATTTAGCGCCCCTCCACGCGCTCTGGGACGGCGAGCACTATCTTCTTGAAAAGTATGAGGTGCGGTACGCGCCGAGCGCCAGCGTTGAACTGCTGCGGCGGCAGCGAGTGCGCCCAGGGCCATTTAGTTCGCTGGCTGCCTTTGCGTTACGCGAACCATCGATCCCCCAAGCCGAAGCAGAGGTGCGGGCCGCGGCTCATCATTTTGCCGCGGCGCAGGTCTTTGTCGACGCGGACGCGCGGGTTGAAGCGCTGCGCCTTGGAACTGGCGGCGATGTTTTGCACTTCGCCACGCATGGTCTTTTCCGCCCGGACAACCCGTTCTTCTCCGCGCTCAAGCTGGCTGACGGCTGGGTGGACGTGCGCGAAATCTACCGGTTGCCGCTGCGTGCGCGGCTGGTGGTCTTGAGCGCCTGTGAAAGCGGCGCCGTGCAGGTGCAGGGGGCGGACGAGGCGATCGGCCTGGTGCGCGGCTTTTTGGGCGCCGGCGCGCAGTCGCTGGTGGTGAGCCTGTGGAATGTGCACGATGCCAGCGCGGCGCAGCTTATGACCGACTTCTACGCACAATTGATGGATCGGCGTCTGGCGCCGTCGGCTGCGCTGCGCGAAGCGCAACGTCATGCCATCCAAAGCGGGCGTCATCCTTATTTTTGGGCGTCCTACGCGGCCATCGGTTAACCATGCCTTGATCTGGAGCAACATCACTGCCACAAGGGGGAATCCTAATGAATAAAAAGCAGATGTCAACAGAAATTATGCAAGGCGCCTGCCCAACGACACCGCGACGTACGGTGCACGCCCTGACCTCACTTGTCGCAAGTGTGATGGCAATGCTGCTGTTGATTGCCGGCGTCCAAGCTGCTGGCGCGGCGCCCTATCTGGAGCCAGGCGGGTCTGCGCCAGGGATGCAGGGGGTGCATGATGATGGCAGCGATCAGGACGAACGCGAAGTGCACGGACAATTGGTTTTGCCTGTCAGTGCCTTCACTGGCGAGTGGGTGTTGAAAATCGAAGAGAGCAAGCAAGTCACCGTCGTCCTGACTGCCACGACGAATGTCACAAAATTCAGGAATCAGCCGCCGCTCCCAGGCGATTGGTTGGAGGTGGAAGGCAGCTATCTGCCCGATGGCCGGCTTGCTGCGCGTAAGGTGCGCCCCGACGCGTTCGAGGCAAACCAGGTGATCGTCAGGTTAAAGCCTACTGACCACCCTGAACTGGTGGCGCAGTCGCTGGCGGAAACCTATGAGATGACGGTGAGCGCAGTGTTGCCCTCCGCCAACATCTATCTTTTCTCCACCAAGGACGACGAAGAAGTTGAAGTTGACAAACTTAACGAAGACAAAGATTCCCCTGTATTGTGGGCGGAGACCAACTGGGTGAGCCGCGCTCCCACTGGCAACCCGTATCGCACCTGGAAATGGGGCGTTGCAGAGGACAGTGGCTATGCCAATCAACATGCCTTTGAGCAGGTCAATCTGGCGCCCGCGCTGAAAAAAGTGACAGGCGCCGGCGTCACTGTGGCGATCCTCGACACCGGCATCGATTTGGAGCACCCGGCCTTCGGCGGCAGCCTGATATTGTTGGCGCACAGCAACATGATCTCCGACACCGGCGCTCCGGATGATATTGGGCCAGGGCTGGCATGGGGGCACGGCACTCACGTCGCCGGCATTATTCACGGGATCGCCCCAAATGCCAGGCTCATGCCGATCCGCATTTTAGACAATCAAGGGCGTGGCAATACGTTTCTGCTGGCATACGCGATTGAGCTTGCCGTGGCCAACGGCGCCGATGTCATCAACTTGAGTCTCGGCGCGGATTGTGGGTCGCGCATCTTGCGCGATGCGGTGGCGTCTGCCGTCAGCCAGGGGGTCGTGCTGGTGGCGGCCGCGGGCAACGAGGGGAGTCCCGCCCGGCAATGTCCGGCGTCATTGCCGGGCGTCTTGGCGGTGGCGGCTGTGGACGAAAACAGACAACGCGCGGAATGGTCGAACTATGGAGAGTGGGTCAGCCTGGCGGCGCCGGGCGTGGGCATCACTTCCACGTTTCCGGTGGGATTGGGCGCAGAAGGCAACAGCACGCCAGGCTATGCGTCATGGAGCGGCACGTCGATGTCAACGCCGTTTGTGGCAGGCGCGGCCGCGCTGGCCGTCGAGGAGGCAGCCAGCGCGCCCAATGCTCTGCGCGCCGGCGAAATGCTGGTGACGTACGGCGACGACATCAGCCCCCTCAATCCATCTCCTTATGCAGTAGGCCGCCATCTCAATATTGGCGCCGCGGTCAATGGCCTTCCCACCGAGCCTGAACCTACTGCGTTTACTCTCTTCCTGCCCGCGGTCACGCGGTAAGGAATCGCAGCTCATGTATTTTCCGCGCACTTCAGGCTCTCTATTGATGCGTAGGGGATGAAACATCGTTGTGGTAGTAGAAGATGCTGACGAACCATCAATAGAGTCACTTGGAGGATTCAAAAATGTCACTGAGATTCCGTATGTCATCACATCGCTGGTGGGCAGTTGCCGCCGCTATGTTGACGTTGCTGATGATCGCCCTGAACGCCAGCCCTGTAAGCGCGGCTGGCAGTGGCGTGGTGCAGGACGGGACGCCGGCCGTCCGCCAGGGAAATGAGAATAATGGCGAACGACCGAGCTTTTATGGCCTGGTTGAGCAGATGCCCCAGGGTGGCCAGCTCGGCGAGTGGGTGATCGGCGGCAGGACGGTGGTTGTGACTGAGCAAACGCAGTTCACTGTGATGCAGGGCGAAATCACCACTGGCGTCTGCGTCAAGGTTCACTGGATGGCCCAGGGATCGACGACGGCGCATGAGATCGAGCGTGAGGATCCGGCTGACTGCAACCACGGCGGAGATGATCATGGTGATGACGACGCTGAGGTCTACGGCATTGTCGAAGTCATGCCGAGCAGCGGCGTCGTGGGCGCGTGGACAGTGAGCAGCCAGGTTTACAGCGTGACCGAGGAGAGCGAACTCAAGACGGAGTATGGCGCCTTCGACATCGGTCGCTGCGTCAAGATTCACCTGGCCGCGGGCGCGACGGACACAGTGCGGGAGATGGAGACCGAGCGCAGCTACAAGTGCAATGGCGGCGACGATGATGACGACACCCCACCGGCTGGCGTTATCGGCAAGGGCAAACTGTACGGCGAATTAAAGTCTTTCCCGCAGGAGTTGGTTGGCGTCTGGGAAGTGGGTGTGTTGACCTTTACGGCGACAACTGACACCGAATTCAAGACAAAGAATGGCCCCTTCACGGTCGGCGAGATCGTCAAGATCGAGTTCTATATCCTGCAGGATGGCTCCTTCCTGGCGCGCGAGATCAAGACCGCAATGCCGGATTGGGAGGACGATAACGAGGGTGATGACGAACACCACGGCAATGGCCACGACGCAGGACGCGCCTTCGGCATGATCGAACAACTGCCGGCCAACGGGCTGCTCGGAACGTGGATCATCGCTGGTGTGGAATACAGCGTCACCGAGAAGACCGAACTGAACGCCAAGGGCGGAGCCTTTGCGATCAGCGAGACCGTGAAGATCGAGTTCAAAGTAGACAGCAACGGCGTGCGTGTGGCGCAAGAGATCAAACTCAAGTCCTCGCAGGGCGCTCCTGGACAGGAAGAAGCAACGTTCGTGGGCTTCATTGACTCCATGCCGGATGCTGGCTACGTCGGGCTGTGGGTAGTCAACGGCACTGAATTCTCCGCTACGATGCGCAGCAAGTTTAAGGAGGATCACGGTGCGTTCACGGTGGGCGCGTACGTCAAGGTCGAGTATCGCCTGGTGAATGGCGAACGCGTGATCCATGACATGGAGACGGAAGTGCCGCCGGGCGCCGGCGACGACGACCACATCGGTGAGGTTGAGAGCATGGACGACAGCGTAATGGCCGCCGGCACGGCCAGCAGCACCTGGGTGATCGGCGGGCGCAGCTTTGTCGTAACGCCGTCGACGCGTGTAAGTGGGGCGCTGGCTATGTCGGACACCGCGTGGGTCAACAGCTACGTAGCTGCCGGTGGCGCGCAGGTGGCGACGCGCATTGCGGGCGTCACCCTGGACAGCTTCGTCTACATGCCTCTGACGCGACGGTAATGGCAAAGCGGGGGTAGTGCCGCCCCCCTGGCCGGATAAGGGTTACGCAAAACAGGTGGTCGCCTGTAGGTTTACGATTAACCCGTCGCTTTACTGATGGCTAGATAATAGATTGATGCTGGTCTGCAATCTCCCCGGAAGCTTTGGAGCTTCCGGGGAGATGTTCCGCAAAAATACGTAACCTAGCGGTCAGTAAGACAACAAAAATCCCTCTCCTTGCAAGGAGAGGGATTTGGTCGTTTGGCTCCCCGGGTTAGACTCGAACTAACAACCGTCCGGTTAACAGCCGGATGCTCTGCCGATTGAGC
>JACSRH010000348.1 GCA_014879855.1 Caldilineaceae bacterium
CTCGAACGGCGGCAAAACCCTGCACAGCGCGCCCGCATCGTCTTCCGGCACGACGGGTTGCTGGGTCTGCTCAACCACACGACCATCCGGCCGGGTGAGGTCAAACGATAAAGCAGTTGCAGGACATCCGCCTTGTAACGCGCAGCATCCCAAAACAAGCGAGAGTAATGACGCGCCGGCGATGCAACTGCGCCTATGCCGGGCGTTATCTACCACCGCCTCCCACAAGACCTCATGCAGCTTTTCGTTGCAAAACATATTAATTTTCATACATCCAAATCCAGCAGGATGGCGTCTATATGCATAAGCTTCCACCCAGAAATTGATGCGGCATTTTGTGCGGATTTCTACAGAAGAGCTGCTTCGCAGAAATTTCTGACCGGGCCCGAAATGATTTGTTCAGGAAAGGGACACACTTATGCCAGCGCGCCTTGCCGACCGCTTAAACGCGGGACGTCAAAGACGGTTTATCGGCCGCCAGGCCGAGTTACAAATGTTTGCAGAGGCTTTGGCAAACCATGAGTCCTCTTTTTGTGTTTTATTTGTCCATGGCCCAGGCGGTGTGGGCAAATCCAGCCTGCTGGGGCAGTTTGTGCACCTCTGCGCTAGACATGAGGTCAACGCCTGCGCCATCGACGCGCGCAACATCGAGGCCTATCCCGAGGCATTTCTTGCTGCGCTGGCAATGTCAATGGGGTTGCCGGCGGGCGCATCTCCCGTTGACGCCATGCTTGGACGCGGCGGGCGTCACGTGCTGCTGATCGACACGTACGAGCGGCTGGCGCCACTCGACGATTGGCTGCGCGATGTGCTGCTGCCAGAGCTGCCCGCAGGCACGATCGTCGTCACCGCAGGGCGCCAGCCGCCGGCCCATGCCTGGCGCATCGATCCAGGCTGGCAGCCGCTGGTGCGCACCCTGGCGTTGCGCAATCTTAGCCCGGACGAGGGGCGCGCCTATCTGGCGCAGCGCAACATCCCTGAAAAAGAGCGGCAGACGGTGCTCGACTTTACGCACAGCTATCCGCTTGCCCTGTCGCTTGTGGCGGATCTCTACGACCAGCGGCCGAATTTCCATTTTCGCGCCGAAGCAGCGTCGGACATTGTCAAAGTGCTCGTCGAACAACTCTTGCAGCGCGTGCCGGGTCAGGTGCATCAAATGGCGCTGGAAGCGTGTGCACTGGTGCGCGTGATGACCGAGTCACTGCTTGCCGAGATGACAGGGCTCGAAAATGTAAACGAACTGTTTGCGTGGCTGCGCAATCTATCGTTTGTCGACGCGCGGCCGGGCGGTCTTTTTCCCCACGACCTGGCGCGCGACGCGCTGGTTGCCGACCTCAAATGGCGCAACCCGGATTGGTACGCGGAGTTGCACCGCCGTGCGCGCGCTTACTTTATGCGGCGCGTCGAACATGGTCAAAGCATGGAGCAGCAGACAGCCCTCTTTGACCTGGTGTTTCTGCATCGCGAAAACCCGGTCGTGCGTCCCGTCTTCGAGTGGCAGGCGAGCGGGCGCGTCCTGCCGGGGCCGATGGCGGCGCAGGATCTGCCGCGGCTGCTTGACATGGTGCACCGTCATGAGGGCGCTGAAGCCAGGCGCCACGCTGAACATTGGCTGGCAGCCCAGCCCGAAGCCGCTATTGTGTTCCGCGACGCGGCTGGCGCACCAGCGGGCTTTGCGCTGTTCTTGAACATGAGCGCGCTGCACGCGGCCGAGCTTGCCGATGACCCGGCGCTGGCCGCGGCCGCCACCGCGCTCCAGAAGACGGCGCCGCTGCGTCCCGGCGCGCGCGTCTCCTACTTCCGCTTCTGGATGGCGGCCGGCGCCTATCAACAGGTCTCGCCGATCCAGAGCCTGATCTTTATCAACATGGTGCGCCACTACCTGGCGACCCCAGGGCTGGCGTACACGCTGATCCCATGCGCCGATCCCGAATTCTGGACCCCTGTCTTCGCCTACGCGGATCTGGCTCGCCTGCCTGACGCGGATTTCACCAGCGATGGCAAGCACTATGGCGTCTTCGGGCACGACTGGCGCGCGGTTCCTCCGCTGCAGTGGCTGGAATTGTTGGGCGAGCGCGAGATTTCGATGGCGCCGCAGGTGGTGCAGCCGCCTGTAGCCGCCGAACGGTTGCTGGTGCTCAGCCAGGAAGAGTTCGACGCTGCAGTGGCCGCTGCTTTGCGCGGGCTGGCGCGGCCTGATGGTCTGCACGACAGCGCGTTGTTGCGCTCGCGCCTCGTTGTGCAGCGTGCTGGCGCGGGCAGCGACGACGCCGAACGCACCGCGGCGCTGCGCCAGCTCCTGCTGGATACTATCGAAGCGCTCCATGCAGCGCCTAAAGCGATCAAGCTTTATCGCGCGATCTATCATACCTACGTGCAGCCGGCGCCGACGCAGGAGATCGCGGCCGAATTGCTCGACGTGCCCTTCAGCAGCTATCGGCGCCATCTCAAAAGTGGGATCGAGCAAGTGGCAGAGATGCTGTGGCGCCGCGAGGTCGGGGGGTAGCGATCAGGAACGCTCTAACCGATCGGCAAGTGTTTCCAGCCAATTCACAAATCGACGGAGGTCGGCTTCGACTTGTCGCCAGATGGCGGGATACCGGTCGATCAACTGCGCAATGCGCGCCTGAGCGAGTTCATACCCGTAGATATTGCGCAGAATGTGGCGGAACGCCAAGTATTCGCGCAACGCTTCCACGCTTGGCGCAGAGAGCAGCGCTGGCCGATCTTGCCAATCCACGCTCTATTTCTGGCGCACCGCGGCAACATCGGCGGCAAGCCGATCAAGATTGGCCAACTCTGTCGAAATGTCGGTCGCAACACCGCGCAAATGGGCTGATGTAATCTGGCTCATGTCAGATATCTACTCCGGTGCGTAGCACTTCCTCCAGAAAATGAGGAGCAAGCGCTTCAAGGGGTTTCAGGTCAATCGGAAAATCACTCAGCTTGCCGGCTTGCGCCACAGCCGGGAAGAAATCGTCTGGGGATAGGTCAGCGACAGCCAGGTCGAGATCGGACGTTGCGTCGAAGCGTCCCTGCACCAGCGAACCAAAGAGCAGCACGCGCTGCGCGCCAAAGCGGCTGCGCAGCATTGCCGCAATCTGTTCTGCATCGGCGCGCGCCTGCGCGGCAAGGCGTGCGCTGCGCACTTGCCGAAGGCTTCTCGACGGCGCCAGTAGGCAAGATAGGGTTCCACGGGAAGTTTGTGGCGGGCGGTCAGTGCGTCGATCTCCATATCCATGCGTTCATTATACATGTGCTGAGGGTTGCAGTTTTTCGTTACTCCTGTTGGACTTTACCTTGTAACGCAGGATACCCGGTCAGCCCGCAGAGCCCTTTCAGCGCGGAGATTTCGCCGGTGTGTATGCTGACATTGGCCGCCGCAAGCACTAATGCATGGCTGGCCGTCACTTCTCCCATGCCGACTTCGGACAGGTCGATGGGCCGGCGCAGGAAGTCGTCGGTGGTGGCGCCCAAAAATTCGTCGGTCGCGCGATAGACGGCTTGTGCATAATCGCGCAATGCCGCGAAATCGATCGATGCGCTGTGCGCCCACTTGTCCCATCCGACCACTGGCGGCGGCGTCTGAAAGCCGGTGCGCCCGGCGTAGATGGTGGCCATCAACGCTGCGCCGCCTCTGGCCTTGACATTGACCAGCCAATCCTCGCTGGCGACAATGTGCGCGTACTGCCCCAAAATCGAGGCCGGGCCAGGTCGCGGCGACCACTGCACAACGTTGTCTTGAATATCTTGCAGCGTCCCCTCAAGATAGTCATGGGCTGCACCAAAGAACATGCGGAAAACTGCGGCGCCGGCCTGCGTATTGTGAAACATACGTTGACCTCCTGGTGAAGTGGGCGGAACTCTATCGAGATATAGAGTATACGGTTTCGCCTGCCGCTTTTCCAGGCCGAACCCCGCTCAATTTCTGCTCATGGTTTGACCAGATCGCCCCCTCATCAGCTATACTTTTCTGCATGTACAAGCGCATTGTCGTCAAACTTGGCACCAGCATCCTCACCGGCGGCAGCCGTTATCTTGACCAGGCGCGCATGGTCGAGATCACGCGCCAGTGCGCCGCGCTCTACGCGCAGGGGCAGGATGTGATCGTCTGCACCTCCGGCGCGGTGGCCGCGGGCCGCGCGCATCTGAACTTTCCCACGTTGCCCGCCACGATCACCAGCAAACAGCTCTTTGCCGCGGTCGGCCAGCTTCAACTGATGCGCGTGTGGGAGCATCTTTTCGACATCTACAGTGTACGCGTCGGGCAGATCCTGTTGACGCGCGGCGACGTCGAAAACCGTCATCGCTATCTGAACGCGCGCGACGCCTTCAATGCGCTGCTTGAACAGCGCATCGTGCCCATTGTCAACGAGAACGACGCGGTCGCCACTGAGGAGATCCGCGTGGGCGACAATGACAATCTCTCCGCGCTGGTGGCGACGCTGGTCAGCGCCGATCTGCTGATCTTGCTCACGGATCAGCCTGGCCTCTTCACCGCCGACCCGCGCAACCATCCAGACGCCCAGTTGATCCCGGAAGTGCGCAAGATCGACGGCGCGCTCAAGGGATTGGCCGGCGGCAGCATCAGTGGTCTGGGCACCGGCGGCATGACGACGAAATTGCAGGCCGCCAATACGGCGCGTCACGCCGGCGTCGATGTCGTGATCGCGGCAGGAACTGAGCCAAATGTGATCCTGCGCGTGGCCGCGGGTGAGGCCGTGGGCACGCGCTTTCCCGCGCTGGCGACGCGACCGGAGAGCCGCAAAGCGTGGATCCTGGCTGGCCCCAAGCCTGCGGGCCGGCTGCTCATCGACGAGGGGGCCAGCGCGGCGATCTGTTTTAAGGGGCGCAGCTTGTTGCCGGCTGGCATTCGCAAAGTCGAGGGAAATTTCCTGCGCGGCGACACCGTGCTGATCCTGGACAGCGCACGCAGCGAGCTGGCGCGCGGCATCGTCGGCTACACCAGCACCGAATTGCGCAAGATCGCTGGCTACCGCTCCGACGACATCGCGGCGCGGCTTGGCTACACCTATGGCGATGTGGCTGTGCATCGCAACGATATGATCCTCTTGACGGATTAGAGAGTAGAAAATAGATATTGGAGAGTGGAGATTGTTCGTGTTGGCAGCACATGATCTTTAGTCTCCAATCTCCAGTCTCCTTTAAATACTGATGCCACCAATTATCCGCGTAGAACAGCTCCATCATACCTACCAGCGCGACAGCGGCGCGGTGCAGGCGTTGCGCGGCGTCGATCTGGTGGTCGAGCAGGGCGAGTATGTGGTGTTGCTCGGGCACAATGGCTCTGGCAAGTCTACGCTGGCTAAACATCTCAATGCGTTGCTGCTGCCCAACAGCGGCGACGTGTGGATCAAAGCATGGAACACCCAAGAGCGCTCTCGCCTGCGCGAAATTCGCAGCACGGTCGGCATGGTCTTCCAGCATCCCGACAACCAGATTGTGGCGACCATTGTCGAGGAGGATGTCGCGTTTGGCCCGGAGAACCTGGGTGTGCCGCGGCCGGAGATTTTGCGCCGCGTCGACTGGGCGCTCGACAGCGTGGAAATGCAACTCTATCGGCAGCGCGCGGCGCATCAGCTTTCCGGCGGGCAGAAGCAGCGCGTTTGCATCGCCGGCGTGTTGGCAATGCAGCCCGACATCCTGGTGCTGGATGAAGCCACCGCGATGCTCGATCCGCTTGGCCGCGCCGAAGTATTGGCGGTGGTGCGGCGGCTGCATCGTGAGCAAGGCGTCACCATTGTGGCGGTCACGCACTTCATGCGTGAAGCTGTCGATGCCGACCGCATCATCGTCATGGATCGAGGGCGCATCGTGTTGCAGGGCGCGCCGCGCGCCATTTTCCAGCAGGTGGAGCGGCTGCGCAGCCTGCATCTCGACGCACCCCATGTCAGCGAATTGGGGATGGAGCTGCGGCGACGTTTCCCGGCTTTCCCGGCCAACCTGCTCACACCGGCGGAGGTGGCGGACGCGGTCGTCGCGTATTGCGATGAACAGCGAGAGGGAGACAAGGAGAGAGAGGAAGACAAGGAGAGAGAGGAAGACAAGGAGAGAGAGGAAGACAAGGAGAGAGA
>JACSRH010000060.1 GCA_014879855.1 Caldilineaceae bacterium
GTGGCCTTCATGTGGAACAACGTGAACAGCTATCTGGTCAAGCCGTGGGTTTCCGGCATTGTCAAGACCCCGCAGGATTCGGGCTGGCCAGGCGACATCGCCCCGTGGACGATCGATATCGACACGGCCGCACAAGCTCAGTAGCTACTCACATCTGATTGGCAACACCTTCCTGGAAGCTGTCAGCTTCCAGGAAGGTTGACTGTTTGAGCCAGAAACCTATGACAACCTATCTGATACGCCGCATTTTTTGGATGGTTCCCGTGCTGCTGTTGGTGGCGCTCATCACATTTACCATGATGCATCAGGCGCCGGGCGGTCCGTGGGATCGCGACCCCAGCCGGCGTCAGGTCGATTCTTCCACCCAGGAAGCGTTGAACAAAAAATTCGGCCTGGACAAGCCGCTCTTTATCAACCTGGAAGGCGGCAACCCGCTCGACAGCCAGTTTTTCACCTATGTCGGCAATGCTATCCAAGGCGATCTCGGCCCGTCTTATCGGCAGCGCGGGCGCATGGTGCAGGATGTGCTCTTCGAGCCACCCAAAGGCAAAGCAATCTGGGACAGCCGTTTTGGCTATTCAATGCGATTGGGGCTGCTGGCGCTGGTGATGGCAGCGTTCCTCGGCATCCCGCTAGGGATTCTCGCCGCGCTGAAGCGCAACACATTGTTCGATTATTCGGCGCTTTTCATGTCGACAATTGGCATTTCCGTCCCCAGCTTTGTATTGGCGATTTTTCTGATCATCCTGCTGGCGGGACGGTTGAACATTCTGAAGATCATCCAGCGCGACTGGAGCAACCCGGCCGCGTGGATGGTGCCGGCGGTGGTGCTTGGCTTTGGCACCTTTGCCTACATTACGCGCCTCACCCGCAACTCGATGCTCGAGGTGATGGGGCAGGACTATATTCGCACGGCGCGCGCCAAAGGGCTGGGCGGTCGCGTCATCATCACCCGGCACATGCTGCGCAACGCGCTGATTCCTGTGATGACCATCATGGGGCCGGCGCTGGCCGGGCTGATCACCGGCTCATTTATCATTGAAACCATGTTTGGCTTCCCGGGCAGCGGCCGTGAATACGTGACCGCGATCGGCAACCGCGATTATTCGATGATCATGGGGACGACGTTGATCTATGCCCTGCTCATCGTCCTGGCCAACCTGACAGTCGATATCATGTATGGGTTCCTTGACCCGCGTATCAAGGTGAAGTGAGGGAGCCGATCATGACTACGAGCGCACAGACGAAATCCCAGCAGGTGCAACCAAAGCCTGGCGAGCCGGCCGTGGCAACGCCTGACGTCGCCGATGCCCTGTCGCGACCTGCTCGCTCGCTTTGGCGCGATGCCTGGTCGCGGCTTTTGCACAATAAAGCGGCTGTAGCCGGCGCCATCGTCATCCTCTTTTTTATGTTTGTGGCGATCTTTGCCCCGGTGCTGGCGCCGCACAATCCGCTGGAACTGAATAGCGGCAAGGGCTTCTTGCCGCCCATGTGGGTCGAACGTTCGTCCACGGGCAAGGCCGGCGTCCCAGAATTCATCCTCGGCACCGATAATCTCGGCCGCGATGTGTTGAGCCGCGTCATTTACGGCGCGCGCGTTTCGATGGTGGTTGGCTTTATTCCAACGATCATTATCGTCTTCATCGGCGTTTCAATGGGTCTGGTGGCGGGCTATTGGGGCGGCGCCACCGATAACCTGTTGATGCGTTTGACCGACATCGTGTACGCGTTCCCGGACCTGCTCTTTTTCATCATTGTCATGACCGCGCTGCGCGCCACTGCGCTGGGCCAGTTCCTAAACGGCCTCTTCTTGCTCTTCGTCGCGTTGGCGCTGGTCAACTGGGTGGGCGTGGCGCGTCTGGTGCGCGGACAGGTGCTTACCCTTAAGGAGCGCGATTTCGTGCTGGCGTCGCAGGCGGTGGGAGCCTCCCATTTCCGCATCATGGTGCGCCATATTCTCCCTAATTCGCTCAGTGTCATCATCGTGGCGATGGCCTTTCTCATCCCCGGCGCCATCATCACAGAAGCCATTCTGGGCTACCTGGGGTTGGGGTTGCGCCCCTCCACTGACCCGGCTGACATCTTCATCACCAGTTGGGGGTCGATGCTGCTCGAAGGTCAGACCGCTATCAACAACCAGCCGTGGATTCTGCTGGCGCCGGCCATCTCGGTGGCGCTGGTCGTCCTCTCGTTCAACTTCCTCGGCGACGGCCTGCGCGACGCGCTCGATCCGCGTCTGCGCGAATAAAGCTGCGAATTGAATAATTTTCCATGACGCGTTACATTTTTCGGCGACTCCTCCAGGCGATTCCGACCCTGATTGGCGTCAGCATCCTCAGTTTCATTCTGGTCAATGCTGCGCCGGGAGACCCAGTCACCATGCGCACCTTTGGCGATACGCGCATGACTGAAGAGGCGCGCCAGATCCTGCGGCGCCAGCTTGGTCTTGACCAGCACCCGATCGTCCAATACTTCGTCTGGATGACGGGGCTGTCGGTGCAACGCGGTGACCAGGTGGCGGTGATGACGAGGCCGGGCAAACCTTGTGGCTATGTGGGCGGCATCGGTGTGACAGTCTGTGATGGCGGCGGCGGCATCCTGCGCGGCGATTTGGGCGTCAGCCTCGACACCAAGCAGCCGGTGTGGGATCGCATCGTTGAACGTATGGCGGCAACGCTGGAGCTGGGCATTGTCAGCCTGGCCCTGTCGTTATTGATCGGGGTGCCGTTGGGTGTGTTGAGCGCGGTCAAACATGGCTCACTTTTTGACAATCTGGTGCGCTTCTTCGCGGTCGTGTTCCGCGCAGTGCCTATCTTCTGGATGGGGCTATTGTTGATCTTCGTGTTTTCGGTGATGCTGGGGTGGCTGCCCACCGGCGGAAGGCAAACGGTTTCGCTCACGCAGACATTCAATCTGGGCGACCGCCTCCGCCACCTTATTTTGCCGGCGTCGGTGTTGGCTTTTGGCGGCATTGCCGGGTTCAGCCGCATCATGCGCACGGAAACGCTCGAAGTGCTGCATACTGACTATATCCGCACGGCGCAGGCCAAAGGCTTATCGCCAGGCAATGTCTGGTTTGTCCATGCTTTTCGCAACGCGCTCATCCCGCTGATGACGGTGATGGGGCCCGCGGTGGTCGGCGTGCTGGGCGGCGCGGTTGTCGTAGAAACGATCTTTGCCTGGCCTGGCATGGGACGGCTCACCGTCAACGCAGCGTTCCAGCAGGACTATCCGGTGGTGCTTGGCGCGGGCATGTTCTTCGCGGTGCTGACCATCATCGGGTATACGTTATCAGATATTTTTTACGCGGTGGTAGACCCGCGTGTGCGATTTGACTGAGATCAGCACAAAAGTTGCTCATTTCTGACGCGGAGACGCGCAGCAGACGCGGCGAGAAGTGCTCGTTGCTTTTTTCGATTTTCTCTGCGCCTCTGCGCGACTCCGCGTCAAAATTGTAACGATTCCAGCGAAATAGAGTGCAGCACCCTATGGCGGTCGAACAGGCGCAGAAAGGCGTAGCATTTCAGGGAGGGCAAGACGCCCTGGATTTGGCGCGCAAGCCGCAGACCTACTGGAGCATGGCATTCACAAGTCTGCGGCGCGACAAACTGACAATCGTGGCGTTGTCCTTTATTGCGGTCATTGCCTTGCTGGCATTGGGCGCCGGCGTGATCACCAACGCTATCGGCGTCAGCCCGACGCAGACCAACCCTGCCAACCAGTTCCAGCAGCCTTACCTCATTCCCTATCTCCAATGGATGCTGGGAACTGACCCGCTCACGGCGCCGACGATGCTCTACAAGTCAGGGGGCGCGCCGCACTGGCTGGGCACCGATCAGTTGGGGCGCGACCAACTGGCGCGACTGCTCTACGGTGCGCGCATCAGCCTGAGCATTGCGCTGGTGGCCGCGGGGCTGTCAATGGCGCTCGGCGTGAGTGTAGGCGCAGTCGCCGGTTACTTTGGCGGGCGCGTCGACGACGTGATCATGTGGTTTATTGCCACATTGACCACCATCCCTGAAATCTACCTCCTCATCATCGTCAATTCAATCTTCCGCCCGACGCCGCTGACGTTGACGCTTTTTCTGGGCTTTCTGGGTTGGTTTGGCACGGCGCGCTTTATGCGCGGCAATGTCTTCAAGGTGCGTATGTTGGAATACACAACTGCGGCGCGTGCGGTCGGCGCCAGCAACTATCGCATCTTGCTGCGCCATGTCATCCCCAACAGCCTGCCGATCATCGTGGTCATCACCGCGGTGGATGTCGGCGCGCTGATCCTGACCGAATCGATCTTGAGTTTTCTGGGTCTGGGCGTACAGCCGCCGACGCCAACATGGGGCAACATGCTCTATCGCGCGAACGATTTTGTCTTTCTGCGCGACCCCGTGACCAAGGAGTTCCTTGGCCTGCATCTGCTCATCTGGCCGGGCGTGCTGATCACGCTGACGGTGCTCTCGTTCTACCTCATCGGCGATGGGCTGCGCGACGCCCTTGACCCGATGCTGAAAAATAAGAAGTGACGCATAAGAAGGCAAGCAGTCCCTTCAAGCAGACGTTCACACAGGAATTTGAAAGGAGAACAGAATGACACGTCAATGGTTTAGTCTCACAATGCTGATGGTGCTGGTGGCCGCGCTGATGGCCGGGTGTGCGCAGCCTGTCCCGATCGCACCGCCGGCTGAGTCTGGCGCAGCCGCACCGGGTGAAGCAGTTGCGGACAGTGAAACCGCGCCCGCAGGCGAAGCAACGCCGGGAGGCGTCTGGACGCGCATCGATCTGGCGGACGCCTCGATCCTGAATCCCATCCTGTGGTCGGACAACACCAGTTCCGGGATCGGCGGCTTCTTCTATCCAAGTTTGATCTCGGTCGATCCACAATCGGGCGCATACGTCACCGATGGCAGCATGTCCGAGAGTTGGGAAGTCTCCGAGGACGGCCTGACCTGGACTTTTCACCTGCGCGATGGCGTGACCTGGAGCGACGGCGACCCGGTTGACGCTGCTGATTTCAAGTACACCTACGACGCTGTGGCCAGTGACCTGGTCGAGACGCCGCGCAAAAGCCTCGTCGAGAAGATTCAGAGCATCGATGTCGTCGATCCGCTGACGCTGCAGGTCGTGTTTACAGAGGTCAAATGTGACGGCTTTGGCGATCTGGGGTTGGGTTGGCTGCCCAGCCACTTGTACGCGGCGGACTTCAGTGACATCATGACCAGCCCTCTCAACGAGGCGCCGGCTGCCAGCGCCGGCCCCTTTGTCTTCCAGAGTTGGACGCGCGACGATAATGTGATCATGACGCGCAACGAGACCTATTGGGAAGGCGCACCCAATATGGATGGCCTGATCACCCGCATTGTGCCTGACGCGGGCGCACGGTTGGCGCAACTGCTCAGCGGCGAGATCGATGTCACTGGCCTCGAACCCACCCAACTTGCCAGTGTAGAAGACAACCCGGACATCACCGTCTTTAGCGCCAACGATGACGGCTACGACTTCCTCGGTCTGAATCTTGCCAACCCGGCGAATCCGCAGCCGGGCAAGGATGAAGAGGGCAACCTGATCGAGCAGGATCCGCACCCGATCTTGAGCGACCTCAACGTGCGCAAGGCGATCGCCCACGCGCTCGACTACAAGACGATCATCGACAGCGTCTATCTGGGGCGCGGCTATCAGATCGCCTCGAACGTGCTGCCGGCGGTGGAATGGGCGCACGACCCGTCGATCCAGCCCTACGACTACGACCAGGATCTCGCCAAGCAGTTGCTGGAAGAGGCGGGCTGGGTCGATAGCAACGGCGACGGCATCCGTGAAAAGGATGGCGCCGAGTTAAAGCTCCAATTGATCACCAACGCGGGCAACAAGGTGCGCGAAGATCTCGGCGCGCTGGTGCAGGATCAGTTGGCGCAGATTGGGATGAGCGTTGACTTCCAGGCGATTGACTTTGGCACGCTGGTCGACAACCTGCTGGCGCAAACCTACGACATGGTGATCATCGGCTGGACCGGTCTAGGCTCCGATCCCAACGACGACGCCTTCTGGCGAACGGACTTTGACACACCGGGGAGCGGCTTCAACTTTGTCAGCTATCA
>JACSRH010000249.1 GCA_014879855.1 Caldilineaceae bacterium
CGTGCTCAGCCAGTGCATGACCCAGTGCATCATGCGCATCACCAACCCCATCGACCAGAACCGCATCGCTGAGTCGGTGGAAAGTGTGGGGCGCGATCTGCTCAAAGAGTTGCCGAGCCTGAGCAAAGGGCAGGTGATCGTCAGCGGCGCCAGCGTCAACACGCCGGTCATGCTCAAGGTGCGCAAGCGCATCACACAACACGGCGGGCAGGATCTCGACGCACCGGCAGAGTGGATGCGCTGGTTCGAGCAGGATCGGCCCGCGCAGGAGGAACGCGCCGCGGCGATGTACGTGCCAAAAGAAGTCACTGAGGAGGAAGACGGCGACGTCCTCTGGGCATAACAGATCCCTGAGATTATACGCAAAAGAGTCGAGGTCAACGCTCTTTACCGCTCCAAACTCCCTTGAGACCCCATTCCCCCCCGCACGCTTACCTGATAGCGAGTGGCAGATACAAGGTGTTGCCTATCTCCAGCAGCGAGATGCGCGCCACTGTCGGATCCTGCGTCACCGCGCCAGCAAACTCTGCACGCACGTGCACCACATCGAAGCCAGGGCGGTTATGCCACAGCGCGTCACTGACAAGCGACTGTCCGGCCACGCGGCTCACGCCTTCATCGACCTCGCTGTACGCAGCATTGGAAGGCAGAAGGTTCATCAGGCTCGTCAGAATCGTTCCTTGCAACACGTTCAGCGCCGGCGCAAAGAGATCGTCCTGCGGATTGCCCGTCACGATGACCTTGGCGTCCGGTTCGCAGGCAAGCAGTTGCTGGACAAAGTCGTGCACCACCTGCGCCTGGGCCAGCCGCCGCGCGGCCGAGTTGAGCAGCGGCGGCTGGATCGCACCATAGCGCGGGCTATCCATCCCCTTGTTGTCAAAATACACAGCGATGACAAAGAGCGTTTCGCCGCTAAAGCTGAATTGCGCCGCGAGCGGCTTGCGACCATCCATAAAGCTGGGTGCGTTAACGCCGATGCGTCCAGGATTGAACGCAAGGGTCGCCTGCCCACTGCTGCATAACACGCTGTTTTCCGCGCCGGCGTCGCCAGGGCGCGCGGCAAGCTCAAGGCGCGCCGGGTTATAGAGAAACCCCAACCGTACATTGCTGCCCAGCGCGCCGCCATCTTCGGCGTCGAGCGGGTCGATCTGCGTAAAGCTGTAGGTTGGGCCGCCCGCGCTCTGCACCGCTGTGATCAGCCGGCTGAAGGTGACATTGGCCGCCGCCACGCCGTCGTCGAGGCTGCCGTTGTCGTCGCCAACTTCTTCCAGCACAAGCAGGTCAGGACTGTCCAGCCGCTCCACCACCAGGGCGGCCTCCGTGGAGAAAACCGTCTGCGCATCGGCCCCGCTCAGCGCGGCGACGTTCAGTTCGCCCACCGTTAAGTAGAGGCTGTCGTGCGTCAGCGTCGTCGTCTCTTGGCTGACCTGTCCCGTGCGATCAACAATCAACGGCGCCGTAACCTGCACCCGATAGCGGGCGTCGAAAGCGTCCATCACGCCGACAACCGGCGTCGTGAAGACCGCGCCGGCATCGACCACCGGCCAATGGGCGCCGGCAGGGTAAAGCCGCGCGTCGAGCCGGATCACCTCCGGGTTGGCGTCATCCGGCTGGGCAAGCACACCGCCGCGTGCGCTGCGCGGCCCCGCGTCGAGCCCCTCATCGGCCACCACCCAGAGCGCACCACCGGCATCCGTGGCGCCAACGACCAACGCGTTGTCGATCTGCACGCGCATGCCTTCCAGACTCTCGTAAAAATCAAGGCCGTCCGTCGCCGGATCGAACACAGCCAGCGCATCGTCCTCAATTATTTGGCTGGGCGGCACGCGGCCGGCGCACCCGATCCCCATGGCCGGGGGCAACGCATGATTGGTGGAAATCCGCGTCACCGTCGGGTTGATCAGACGCGTGGTTGTCAGTTCATCGGCGCGGTTGGTCGGCTTCACCTCGGCGACCTGGCCGAGCACGAGCACATCATCGCCCACCGTTGCGGTGGGCGACACGCCGGTGGTCACGAAAATGCCCTCCGACGTAGCCGGATTGCTGTCCGGCGCGGCGGATTGCATGTAGAAGCCGTTGCCGCTCAACACGGTGACAATGCCGCGCGTCGTCACCGTGGCGCCCGCCAGCAGAGAGGTGTGGCTGGCGCCTTGAATCGTGTAAATGGGGGTAATGTCGCCGAGACCGCTGGTGGCTTCATACGCGCCGGCATCGCAGCCATTGCCCAGCGGCCGGATGATGCCGCGTTGGTCGCGCGCATACTGGGCGCCACAGCCAATGGTAGTGGCCGGGGCGCGATCGATGGCAAGGCTGTCGATGCGCAGCGCGTGGGTCAGCGTGGGGCCGCTGTTATCTTGCAGCGGGCCGAGGAAAGGATCGGTGTTGACCAGGTCGCCGGCGCCGCGCAGCCCACACGTGTCCGCGCTTTCGACATTGTAGCCGTCGGAGTTGATAAACCCGGCGCTATTGGCGCAGTTGTCCCCTTCCGGCGCGTTGGCGATGATGGCGCCAGACAAGGCCAGCGAACCTTCGTCGTTAAAGATATTGCCGCCCGCGCCCGCCGCACTGTTGGCGTTGAAGGTGACAAAGCGCGCCGTGGCGGTGACGCGATTGGAAAGTCCGCCGCCGTTGTCGCCGGCGCGATTCTGGCTGATGGTGCTGTTGGCGATCGTCAACGCGCCACTGGCATGGTCGATGCCGCCGCCAGTATTGGCCTGGTTGTGGTCGATGAGGCTGGCGCTGATGGCCAGGATGCCGCTGTTAAAAATGGCGCCGCCCGCTGCCGTCGCGGTGTTGTAAGCCATGCGCGTCGTATCGAGCGTGGTAGTGGCGCCGACGCCGTTGTTCAGAAGCCCGCCACCGCTGCCGGTCACATTGTTGCTCATCACCGTGGAGGCGGTCACGGTCAGGTTGCTTGCTGTGCTGCCTGTGTTGACAAGAGCGCTGCCGCTGTTGCCGGTCACTTCCACCCGATTCAGCGTCGCCCTTGCAACTTGGTTGTACAATCCGCCGCCCTGATTGGCGTTCACTTTGCTGTCGGCGATGGTCAGCACACCTTGCTCGACATTGACAATGCCATAGCCGCCGAGGTTGTCGTTGACCACAACGTTACTCAGCATCATGCTCCCCGCGGCGTTGCGGAGGCCGCCGCCCTGATTGGCGCTGACAGAGGCGTGGCGCAAGGTCAATTCTCCGCGGGAGCGAACGCCGCCGCCCGCATCGGCAATTGCCGCAAGGCCGTTGCGGATCGCGACGCCCTGGATTGTGACATGCGCGCCCGGTTGAATATCAAAGACACGATCCAGCGCGCGGCCGTCGATCACAATGGTCGGTGCAAGCGCGGCCGCGGCCGCCCCGGTCGCCATGCCGTCGATAGAGAGCGTGCCGGTAATATCGAGGTCGCCAGTCGCGGCCGCGTCTTCATCAGCGCCGGCAACCGCCAACGTGATGGTGACGGGTCGCGCCAGTGCGCTGTCAAAGAGGATCGTATCGCCTCCGCCACCGGCCACACAACCGCCTACAGCCGTGTCAGTATTAGCAGAAAGCACCGCTTCGCGCAACGAGCAGACGCCATCTTCGGCGAGTACATCACTGGCAGTATTCACCACAATCGGCGCGCCAGTCTGGGGCGCAACGCCGCTGGCAAGCAGCCATTGATAAGCGCCCAGCAAATCGAGCCTGCCGGCGCCGTACTCGTTGTCAGGCCCGGCTGCACCCAGATCAAACGCGCTGCTGAGCAGCGCGGCTTCCTGGCGGGCAATGATCAGATCGGGGAACGCGCTCAACAGCAACGCCACTCCGCCCGCCACATGCGGGGCCGCCAGCGAAGTGCCCGTGCTGTTATCCACATAGCCGCCGCCGCGATCGGTGGTGCGGATAGCAACCCCGGGCGCCATCAAAGCTGGATAGATTGCCGGCGCGCCGTTGCAAGACGATGGCCCGCGGCCACTCCCGGCGTACAGTTGATCGTTGTCGGCAATGGCGCCCACGGCAAACGCCGACGGGTTGTTGGCCGGGCTGCGGCTGGTGGCAGATGCAGGGCCGCTGTTGCCCGCGGCAAAAATGGGCAAAATCCCTGCCGCACGCAACGCCTGCAAATCCAGCTCGAACGCAAGATTGCAGCCGGGTGAGGTCAACGTCCACGAATTGTTGACCACCTGCGGCGCATCGTCCGTGGCCGGGTTGCCGTCGGGGTCGAGCAGCCACTGAAAAGCAAGATGGATGGCAGTGGCCGTCGATTCGCCGCGATCGTTGAAGATACGCGCAGCGATCCAACGCGCCTGGGGCGCTACGCCAATCGCACTGCCACCGGCAGCGCCGCCGACCATCACGCCCATCGTCCAGGTGCCATGGCCGTTGAAATCCACAGGCGACGCGCGCTGGCCGTAAGGATCGAACCAGCTATTTGCGCCGCCCCGCCAGCGACTGGCCAGTTCGGAATGGCTGAGATCGACGCCGGTGTCCAGATTGGCGACGACCACGCCCTGCCCTTGCCAGCCTAGCCCCCACAGCGCCGGTGCGTTGACGCCGGCGAGATTAGCCTCCACACCGCCGCCTTGCGCCAGCGACAATTCGACTGCATCGGGCGCGATGGTGAGCACGTCTGGCTGGTTGGATAGCTCACGGATGACGGCAGGCGTGGCAGTTACAGAAAAGCCATTGAAAATCCAGAAAGGAATGACACGGCTGACCGTGCCCTGGCTGCGCCGGCTCTCCAGCAGAGGTTCAAGGCGCGCCTGGCTGTCCGCGGCAAATTCACGTTGCTGAATAAGGGAGTTCTGGTCGTGCGCGCCCGCGCTGGCTACGCTGGCCTGTTCGCGCAAAGTCACAATCACCGTGATTTGCTCGTCTGCCCGTAACGTGTCGAGCGTTGTCCACACCGCCGGGTCGATCTTCGTGACATCACCCGTCGTCTGCACCTGTAGCGCAGATGGGATCGACGCCTGCGCTGAGACAGCAGAAACCGAGTTTCTTTGCGAAATCCGGTTGACAGACAGGACAAGGGGCTGTGCTGCGGAGACGTGCTGGCCAGAAATCGCCGCCAACACGCCCCAAAGCAACACTGTACTTATAACTCGCCTCACACCGATCTCCCCTACATCCTAAATAATTCCATACCCATGGCATGAATTCGCCCTTCGCAACTCGCCCCTCGCGCTACTGGGCCGTCACTGACTCCACGCGCAGGTCGCCCATGACCACCGCCACCTGCGAACCGGGCTTGATGTTGTTGCCGGCGTTCGGGTAGTGCATAAAGTAGGTGCGATCCTGTTCGAGCGCCTTGTGATGCATCATCCCTTCGGGCGCGAGTAAGAGGGCGCCACTTTTTTCGTCAACAAGGTTGGGCATCGATTCATGGCTGCCCAGCACCGGCAGCGCCTTGGCGAGATCGACCACGCGGTAGCGAAAATCGACCAGGCCGCCGCTCGCGGTCACACCGACGAGCCGGATGCGAATTCCGAACTCTTCCTCCAACTGCGCCGGCGTCAGCACGCGCGTGACGCCTGTCACCGGCGCTTTGCAGAAGACGCCATCCACAGTTGCATAATCGCTGACCGAGAAGGCGATCAATTCGTTAGCGGTCTGTACAGGAGCAGCAGGCGCCGGCGCAAACCACAATCGATATGCAAAAATACTGATTGCCGCAATTGCTGCTGTGGCCAGCGCAGCAATGAGGACGATCCAGAAAACACGTCGATTGACAACCGGGGTGGATTTCGTTTCTGTAACCATTTCACTCATATACTTGCTCCTGAGCGTGACCCTCCTGCCATTTGCAGAAGGCTTTGCGTCCTGTCTACATCCGTGTTCTGTTACTGGACCGACTGGTCACACGCGTGGAAGGCCGCGTGTGACCAGTCCGCTCATCTACGCCCGGTTCACGGCCCAAAGATCGTGGTTGTGGAGCGCTTCGAGGTAAACTCATCGAAGTACTGCGTCCCGGTCAGCGTGCCCGCCAAGCCGGCCACCGGCCCCATCCGCACGGATTCGAGCGTGTAGGCGCTGGTGTTCAGGTTGTTGCGCACCTGGCGCCGCACCCCATCGACGTAGAGGGCAAAGGACGTGCTGTTCCCGGATTGCCAGACGACCTCGACGGCCTGTGGCGCGTTGGCCAGCGTCACCCAGCCGGTGTTGGTGGCGCCGCCCGCCCGCATCACCACGCCGCGAATCTGCGGGGCGCTGGCCGGGTTGGGTCGCCGATACTGGATGGCGAAGACCGTGTTGTTGCTGGCGTTCAGAGCTGCAAAGATCGTTACGCCGGCGTTTGGTGCACGCGAACCATTCGGATGGAAGTAGAAGCGCGCGCCATAGCTGGTCAGCGCATCGGGCGTGGCGTCGGTCACATAGGCCATCGCGCCCGGCGCAATTGCCACCTGCATTCCCCACGCACCGCCATTCATCGCAGCGCCCGGCGTCACGTTGACGGCGCCGGTGGATGCACTCCATGCGCCCACGCCACCGCTCTCGAAGCTGTCGGTGAAGAGCAGATCATCGATGCTCAGCGTGACGCTGACCGGCAGGCTCCAGTTGCCCGCGGCGTCCCGCGTCCGCACGGAGAGGACATAGCCGCCGGTCAGCCAGGTCGAGACGTCGACCGTGGCCGCCAGATCCGCGCCATTGGCGTTGGGCGTCAGCGTCATCGCCGCACCGTTGCCCTGGCCGGGATCGGCGCCGACAAACCATTCCGCCGCGCTGACCGTGGTCAGCGTTTCCACGGTGCTGGCGGTCAGCGACACAGACGACGCAGAGTTGGTCGGATTTGGCGTCACTGCCACGCTGTTCACCGTGGGCGGGGTGCGGTCGATCAGCAGCGTTGCGGTGCTGGTCATGCCCCAGTTGCCGGCGATGTCCTGACCGTGAACGGCAATCTGATGCGCGCCTTCCGCAAGCTGGCTCAGGTTGATCAGCGGGATAAAGGCATAAGCATCCTCCGCGGGGCTGTCGTAGAGGCCGTCGATCGGCGTGAAGGGGAAGCCCGCACCGTCAGCGCCGATCAGACCGATGAAGCCTTCGACGCGCAGAATGTTCGAAGCGACGGGGCCCGCGCCGGGCTCGGTGACCCGGGCGTCCACCCGCACCGCGGGCCGGCTGGGGTTGATGCCGGTTGCGCCGTTGTTCGGGCTGGGCGCCACCGTGACATTGCTGGTCGCGGGGCCGCTGCGGTCGATCAGCAGATCAATCGTGGCAGGCGCGCCCCACAGACCGGTGGCGTCCTGGCTGCGCACTGAGATGGTGTTGACGCCTTCAGGCAGCGCGGACAGCGCAGCCGACGGGATGGTGGCGGTGATGCTGGCGACGGGCGCCATGACATTCAGCCCCATCGCGACGCCGGCGCCCGGCGTCACTGCACCGATGTAATACTCGGCGGCCACAATGTTGCTGTTGCCGCTGCCGGCGTCGCTGGCTGTACCGCCCAGGGCCACGTTGACATTGCCCTGGCTGGGATTGGGCGAGAGCGTCAGCGCTGAAGTAGCCGGGCCGGCATTATCGGCGCTCAGCAGCACCAGGTTGTACGCGCCCCAGTTGCCGGCGCTGTCCTGGCCGCGCACATAGACGGAGTGATTGCCCGGCGTCAATGTCTGCAACATCGACGCTGGAATCGTGCCGTTGACAGCCTCGGTTGGCGCATCGAAAGCGCCGTCATCAGCAGCCATCGCGGTGGGAGCAGCCATCGTATCGTCGAGCACAAATTCCGCCGCGCTGATGTTGCTGGCGCCGCTGTCGGCGTCGCTGAGTTGGGCGCTGACGATGATGTCACCGCCATTTGCCGTGAGCGCCAGATTTGCCGCGACAGGGCCGGTGGCGTCATTGCCGCCGCCAGGGCCGACCGTGGGAATCTCGACGAACGTCATCATGCCGCCGTAGCCGGCTGCACGATTGTTGTGCAGCATCAGGCTGCCGGCATGGACGGCAAAGCGCGCGCCAGCCGGGGTCGAAGCGGGCACAGTGGCAATGGCGTCGAGCGTCGCGCCGGGCGCCACCGTCTCCGCGATCACGGTGTAGGCGTTGCTCAAGGTGGATGTATTGTTCGACCGCAGGTTGCCGTCCGTGGCGATCACCTGCTGCGTCAGGCCGAGCAGCCCCATCGAGTGATGCAGCGCGCCAGCGTTGACGTAGCGCAACAACACACGGTCGCCCGCCGCCACTGTAATGGGCGCAGTGGCCGGATAGGCGACGCCATTGATCAGCTCGTAACGCGTGGCAAAGTTGCTCATGTTGAAGCTCGCCGGCGCGGCGCTGGTGTTGAGCGCCGGGTCGATCTCGCTGAGCACCAGCACGGCCTCTACATTGTAGCCGGTGGACGCGTTGTTGTAGGCCTGGTTGGGCGTGGCCGGGCGCACGATCAAGGCGCCGTGCAGCCCCATCGCCGTCTGATAGAGCGAACCTGGCAGCAGCCCCGCCTCATAGAGGAAAATGCCTGGCTCGCCCGCCGTAAAGGTGTACGTCACCGAACTGTTGCTGGGCGCTCCTGTGCGGTCAAGCGGCAAAGCCTGGCCGTGAAAGAAGATGCCCGTCGCGGCTGGCAGGCGGTTGTTGAGCGTCACCTGCACCACATCTCCCTGCGTGACCGTCAACACGGGGCCGCCGGATTGCGTCACCGTGGGGTTGCCCGCACACGCACCGAGCGTGTAGCCCCACACCGGGAGCGTCGTCGCATCCGGCAGCGTGGTCGAGCCGGTGGTTGCGCAGAGTTCGAACGTTACGTCAGGCGCCTGGGCCATTGCCGGCTGTGGATGGAAAGCCATCGCCAGCAGCAAGGCCAACACGCCGATCCATAGATGTTGCTTAATAAACTTGGTCATCATGATCGCTCCTTACTGCGGGCAATTGTTGGGCAGCGGCGGATCGACGCGTGTGAAGGTCGCCGGGCCGGTCATGGGCACACCCCAGGAATCCAACTGGAAGAGTGCATGGTTGTGGGCGATGATGTAGTACTCACCGCACTGCGTCATGGCGGTGTCGCCCACTGGTTTGACGCCATCGGTTCCGAGGTATGGGCTGCCGCTGAAGAACATGCCAAACACCATGTTCTGCAGATTCGGAATTGTGACCGGCACCGGGTTGGTGGTCTCGTTGTAGCCCTCGTTGTCGCGCCAGTCAAAGGTCACATCCCAGGTCTGACCTGGGCCAACGTTGACCGCAAACTTATCGAAGGAGAGGTCAGCGCCATCATTATTGACCAACGGGTAGCCGTCGCGTCCCACCACGCGGCCATTGTTGCCGTGCGGGTGGAAGGGAAACTCGATCGTGCCCATATTCAGATAGCGCACCAGCGCCGGATGCGGATTCGCCGTCGGGTCGTAGGGGTTGATGCGCGCCAGCGCGCCATAGGGTTGCGTGGGCAGCCACGCTGCAAAGTTCGGGGCGATGCTGTCCGGGAAGCCGCGGCCGTTGATCAGCCAGTAGCGCGGCTTGTAGAGACTCATATCAAAAGGCTGGCCGCGTTCTACAGCTTGGCTCAGATAGGGATCGACCTCAGAGAGCATGATCATGAACTCGGGGCCGGTTTTGTACACGGCGCTGCCTGCTCCATAGACGAAGCTGGCGCCGGCCGGCGGACTGTCCGGGCGCACCGGGCGGACAATCAAAGCGCCGAACAACCCCATGCGCACCTGGCGCTCCGGATTCGTGCCGCTCTGGTAGATAAAGGTGCCTGCCCGCGACGCCACAAAGCTGTAGGTCATCGCGCCCCCATTGGCAGCCGCCACCGGCGCCAGCGAGGTCAGGGCGCCGCCCGTGAACTGGGGCGCAGCCAGCACGCCATTCGCCAGCACATTTTCCTGGCCAGGGAAAACGAGCGAGATGTCTTCAGCCAGCGTGTTCTGCACGATCACCGTCACCGTGTCGCCCTGATTCACACAGAGCGTGGGGCTGGGGTGCTGAAAGGGCTGACCCGCGACGGAAAAACCCCACATGAACACCGTGTTGTCGTCGGACATGCCGATGTAGCCAGTTTCGGTGCGCAGGGTGAACGTTGCATTGGCGCTGGTCGTGCAGACAATGCCGTCCGCCGCTGCACTCTGCGCCACGGCAGGCTGGACATTGACTGCGGAGGTGGTCATCAACAGCGCCAGCACGATACTGAGCGCTGCCCCCCACCGCATCCATTTGAGCTTGAAAATAGTCATGTGATTGCTCCTTGTCATGCTACACCAGACCTAGGTATTGGGCAGCGCTTGTGGCCCCAGCGTGTTTGCCGGGTAAACGCGGATCTCGGTCATCTGACTGCCGTTGCCGTGCGTCATCGCCCGGTTATAGAGCAGGTAGGTGTCGTACGGGCTGTTCCCGCTGTGCGGCGGCGCCGTAAAGATGGCGTCGACGCTTTCTCCGGCATTGAACGTCGCGGTGCTGGACAGATAGCTCGTGTCCGCGCCGGTGCGGCCGCGCATCAGCGTGGCGTCGCGCCCGATGATCTGCATCTTCAGCCCGGTCGCGGTCATGGCGGCTTCGGTGAAGCCCAGGTTGGCGAAGCGCAGCAGCACCCGTTCGCCTGCGTTGCAGGTGATCAACGACGACAATGGCTGGTAGCGCAGCGACTCAAGCCCCGCATTCGCCATCAGGTCGCCCGCGCCATCCGTGAGCACCGGCATGGCGTTGAAGGTGGCAGGATCGATGTTATTGGCCGCCCAGTCGATCATCGGTGAGTTCGGGGCGATAGTGTCGGGATAGACGCGCCCGTTGAGCAGGCCGAAGTCCACGCGATAGTCGGTCCACTGCGGGAGCTGGATGTGCGCATCGTCCCAGTGCGCCTCGTTCCAGACCTCCGAAAGCAGCAGCGAGAACTGGCGGTCGAAGCCGGTCGAGCCGTCGCCGTCGTTGTAGGCGAAGCGCGTATAATCGCGCCCGTTGAAGTTGATGGCCGCGCCATCCTGCGCCGAACGCACGAAGACCATGCCGGTCATGCCCATGTGGACGTGCTCGATGTCTTCCACGTGGCAGTGGTACATGTAGGTGCCCGGGTCGCGTGGCCGGAACGCATAGGTGAAATTGCGCTCGATCGGCACCGACACCGACCCCATCGGCTCGCCATCGAAGAAGGGGATGACGTGGCGGAAGCCGTGCCAGTGCAGCGTGTGCGCATCGACCAGGTCGGGGCGCATTGCCAGGCCAAGGTTTGTCAGTTGCAGCGTAAACTGCGTGTCCTGGTTGGCCCAGAAGAGCGGCGCCGAGTGTTGCGCCCGCATTTTCTGCGCCATCATTTGTTCCGGCGTCAGTCCGGTGACGTTGCGGAAGCCAAAGATGTAGGTCGTGAGACCCGCGGGCGCCAGGCTGTCGGGGTGGTAGGGCGCCATCGCCGGGTCGGGCGGCAGTGCGATCCAGCCATCGGTGGCGGCCATCGACAGGTTTGGTGCGGCTTGCTGGGCATCCGCGCTCCACGAAGGGGAGAGCCAGCCCCCCTTGCTCGTGAAACGGGGCAGCATACTCGCCCCTGCCGCAGCCAATGCCGCCCCGCCAGCGATCTTGAATAAGTTCCGTCTTGAAAGTGTCTTTCGCATCTTTTTTCTCCTGTGTAGGTGCAGTTTCCACACCGCACGTCCATGCCTCTTTCTGTGGGTTGCAAGAGCGGGCTTCTGACCACAACCTGCTCTTGCGACCCACAGAAGATGCGTTAGCGGGACGTTGAAATGGCCGGCAAGTAGATCGTGTTTTCCTCGTACATCATGCGTTGCGGGCTGACCGTGTACTCTGTCGGGTAGACCGGCTCGATCAGACCGCCATCCTGCTCCGTAGCGATCTGGATGAAGACCGGAGGCACATCACCGCCGCCAAAGTTGTCGAAGCGGGCGCTGTTGGCCGGTGTGACCATGTAGACGCCGATGCGCCCACCTGCGGTGACACGGCTCATCGGCCAGGTGTTGCCGCCGACGCCGATCACGCTGGCTACACCCAGCAGCACACCGTTGCGGTAGACGTTGATCGTCCCATCCGCCAGTGTGCGAGCGCCGAGCTGGTCGCCCACGGCGAAGGTGACGCCAGGGAAGACCGCCCGCAGCCGCCAGCCATTGGCCGGGTCGTGCGTCCAGATCTGAACGTTATTCTGGCCGGGGCGACGGTCATAGTTCACGTTGATCGTGGACATGTTGCCGCTGGCGGCGCTTGAGCCGTTGAGTTTCAGCAGCAGACCGACTTCTTCGGCGTTGGCGGCCAACTCACTGAAGGTAAAGAACGCCTCCTGGTTGGGGCCAAAGCTTTCAGAGTTCCAGTGTGCAGTCGCAAGCCCGGCGCTGGTCACACGCAGCGTATTGCTGAAGATGGCAAAGCGTGAAGCCTGGCCCGCCCAGTTGGCGCCGATCGCGCCATTCGCCCGGTTGAAGTTATCCAGCATCGGCGTGTAGGGGAAGGCCACCACCGTGCCGTAGAGTTCGTCCGCGCCGATGTCGATGGCCGCGCCCGAAGGCCGCGCCTCGCCGTCGATGTCCGCGCCCGGGGCGTTGACGCCGCTGCGGTTGTCCGCGCCGGCGTCAATGGCCGGTGAGCCGCTGGCAATGTGATAATCGCCCAGCACATTTGGCGTCGCCAGCGCGGTCACCATGGTGGTGTCCACGAAGCGGGGATTGCCACGCCACGGCGCAACCCGCACCGTCATGTCATATTCGCTCACCACCAGCGGCGCGCTGTTGACAACGTTCGTGGGAGATGGAACCGTGCCCTGCGTGGTCTGCATGAGCGTATTGGTGGGCGCCAGCATCCCCACACTGTCGGAAACGCCCATGTCCCACCGGTTGATCGGGAAAGGATCGCCCGGCAGCCCAATGCCGACGACCGCGCCGCCGGTGAAGGCGCCGGCCCGGTTGTCCCAGAAGAGGTTGTTAAAGAGCAGCGGGTTGCTGAAGATCGGCGCGCCGCTCGGCAGCGTCACCTGCAGCAACGCACTGTTGCGTACGGTGGAGAGACCAGACGGCGCCGCCTGCCCATTGCTCGTCATCGCCGTCGCCGTGGTGATGTTCTTCATCACGGTGTTGTTGTAGAAGCGCACATTGGGCGCGTCGTAGAGCGAGACGCCGCCGCCTTCGTGGGTCGAGACATTGTTGACGATCACGTTGTTGTAGACGTTGTACGGGAAGTCGCCCGCCATCAGGAAACGCAAGCCGCCGCCGTCGTCGTTGCTCAGGTTGCCCTGAATCAGGTTGTCGTGGATGTCCACCGCACCGGCGCCCGGCGTCAACAGGCTCGGATCCGCGGGCAGTTCGCCGGCGATCATGATGCCGCCGCCTTCATCGTAGGAACGGTTGAAGTAGATGCGGTTGTGGTGAATCTCGCCGCTGGGGCTAAGTCCGTAGTGGCTGATGCCGCCGCCGTATTCCGACGAGTAGTTGCCACAGATATCGTTGTACGCGATCTCGTAGTTGTCAGCGCCGGAGAAGACGCCGATCGCGCCGGCCAGGTTGGTGCCGCCGTTGGCAATCATCCGGTTGTAGGCGATGACGATATTCTCGTTCTGGTTGTCGTTGAGCGCGCCCGGCAGATGCGGCGTTCCCAGCCGGATAGCTGCCGCATAGGCGCCGCCGTTGCTGCGCAGAATATTATTGGTGATGCGCATATAGCGGGCATAGGCATTGGCGAAGATGCCGCCACCTTGCACCGCGGCAAACTCCTGCTGCGTCGGGTCGGTCGGTTGCAGATTGTTCGGGAAGCCCTGCTGGTCGCCGCCCTGGATCGTCAGACCATCGACCGTGACCGAGCGGCTGGCGGTCATCTCGTTGGCTTCGGCGAGCACGTAGATCACCGCGCCTTCGTATAACGCCTGGTTGCCGGCATAGGTCAACCCCTGGACAAAGGTGCGCCAGGTGGACGCATACTCGGTGTCGCCTGCCACGCCGCGTCCGTCGATCACAGAACCGAGCGCAAAGGTGCTATCCGCACGCACACCACCCGGCCCCACGCCTTGCAGCGTCAGCGGCGAGTAGATCACTACATTCTCGAAGTAAGTGCCGAGAGGATTCCACTGTTCCGGCGCGCCCGGATAGACAATGACGACGCGCGGGCGATTGCTACTGGCGTTCGCTGCTGCGTCCACACCGGCTTGCACGGTGGCGTAGGTGCGGCTCGGCCCCACTTCGAAGAGGAGCGGGTTGTAGCCCGAACCGATCACATGGAAGGAGAGACCGTTGACCGTGCCGTTGCCGTTCGCCGCGCGAATGCCCAGTTGATGGACGCCGGTCGGGATTGTCGTGGGCGCGGTGACGTTGATGGTGCGGTCGTTCCAACTGGTCACCTGGAGCGGCAGCGCGCCGTCCAAGAGCACCTGGCCCGTCGCGGCGCCAAAGCCCTGTCCCTCAATCGTAAATTGGCGATTGTCCGATGCCTGGTTCAGCCGCACGAAAGGCCGCGAGACTGCAAACAACTGTGGCGTCGCATCGTCAAGGAAGCATTGCGGCGGAGTGGCGTACTGCGAGCCGCCCGCCAGCACGCCCGGCACCATCTGCGTCGGCGCCAGATCAGAAGGGATAATCAAGCCTGGGTAGATCTCGAAGGTGGCGCCGATCGTGCGGAACTGCGGGTTGTAGTTCGGATTGAGCGCGCCCGGCTGTCCGGGGTCGTTGCCCAGGATGTAATAGGAGCCAGAGCAGACGCCGGCCGGCATCGGGCAGTTGACCGAATGCGTGGATGGCAGCAGGATCTCGTAGACGCCGTTCGGGTCCGAGGTGATGGTCGTCACCAGGTTGTTGGTGAAGTCGTAGACGCCGATCGGCATATTGCCGATGCCCGCCTTCTCGCCAAGGTTGATGCTGGTCGGGTCCGTAGAAACGGTCAGGTCATCAATGATGTAGCCCTTCCACTTGCCCGGAATCGGCACATCGGTAAAGAGGTTGAACGTAGGCGCAATTGACTTGCCGTTGTTGAGCGCCACGAGCTTGGCATCGCACAGCGGGCGTGACTGACCTTCGTAGATTGTGCCACCCGCGTCAACGAAGTTTGGATTGTAGGTGGCGTTGGGGCCGTCGGCGCCGATGCCTGCGACATCGACCGTGTGCAACGCGCCAGCGCACACCGGCGGCGGCACCTGCGGCACAAACTGATCGCCATCGAAGACGTTGATGTCCTCTTCACGCGTCACCCGGTAGAGCGGGCGCCCAAAGATCGTGTCATTGGGAATGTCGAGCGCCACCACATAATCACCGGCGGGAAGCGGCGTCAGTTCGACGTTGGGGTCGGCGCAGCTCTCGGTTTCGGCGTCCATGCCATTCTGCCCAAAGCAGCCGTCGGTGAAGCCGTAGTTGCCGTCAAGCGTGGCAAAACCGGCTTGCACCTGGGTGCCCATCAGCGGCGCCTCAATGCAACGGCGGCCGACACTTTCCTGATTGCCATTGCCATCGGTGGGCAGCGACTCCTGGTTGCCGTTGCCCCACGGCAGCGGGACGCCGTTGGCATCGCGCGCCACACAGTCGGTGGGCTGATCCCACGTCTCGGTGAGGGCAGTGTTGAGCAGGCGGCCGCGGGCATAGGAGCCGTCGGCATTCAGCTCGTACTGATTGCGCGCATCACAGGGGGCGTTGGCGTTCGCACCACAGCGCACTGGCTCGTACAGATTGACGCGAATGTTAGGGATGCCCGGCTGCCACGGTTCGACGGCCGCGAAACGCGGGTCGAGTTCGTTGCGCGTGGTGTCATAGGAGACGGTGCCGACAATGCCGCCGTTACGCGGGCCGCCGCGGGCGCCAGTGGCATCGTAGGGCTTAACGCCCCAATCCAACTGCGCCCCCTGGCTCAGGATCGGCAGCACACCCACATCGACGCCCGCGCCGAGCACAGTGGTCGGCTCCGGCTGGTTCTCGACCTGGAAGGTGATGCCAGTGGTGTAGTAGCGGTCGTTGTAGGCTTCCAGCACCATCCACGAACCCATCGGGTACGCCTTTTCAAAGACGTAGTAGCCGTTGACATCGGTGGTGGCGGCAATCGACATGCGGTCGATTTCGCTGTTGTCGCGATCCTTGAGCACCACCAGGTAATTGGCGAGGCCGCGCTCGCCGGGGTCGCGCTTGCCGTTTTCGTTGGTGTCCTCAAATACATACCCGTCATATTTGGTGAACCAACTGGTCAGAAAAGGGCTGCCCATATCGTACATCTGCCCGTTCTCGACCGTCACCTGCATCCAGTCGAGGATGTTGTGGACGTTGACGTCCCACCATGTAAAGAGGTAGTTGCCGTCGGGCACATTGTTGATCTCGAAGGAGCCGTCGGGGTTGGCGGGCTGGGCGTAGGCTACGGTGTCGCCGTTTTGCAGGTCGGACAGCGCGACCCAGCCATTTTCGATGGCGCCGGTCATCTTGGCGCCGTTAAAGCCACTCCAGATGTCGCCGTACCAGGGCAGGCCGCCCTGCTGAGGCAGATAGACCGACGCGCCGACCAACGTGCCGCGCACGCCGCCCGTCACATTGCTGTCATTGAACTCATCGGTCGGTCGCACAAAGCCAAACTCTGTCCACGGGAAGGGCTCGCCGGCCACAACAAATTCATTGTCAAGACCCGTGCCGCCTTCCTGCAGCCAGGTGTCCCAACTGGGCGACCCTTCCAACGTAGTGGTTTCGGTCCAGTCGGAGCCATCCGGCGGGGTGACGAACACGTCATAACGAAGGGGGCCGAGGTTGGGAATGACGATGTCGCCGTTGGCGTCGCTGATGAGACAATCGGTGCGGCCGTTTGGTTCGCCAGCCGCATCGTAAGTCGTACACAGCGGGTTGCCGAACATGTCAACGGAGACCTGACCGAGCGTATCGTTGATCGTGGCGCGGAAGCCAGGGAGTCCCCCTTCGGCCGGCGCATCAAATTGCCCATTGACCGAAGAAATGTCCTCAAAGACCTTGATGCGCATCGTGGCGGTTGGCAATGGATCCGGGTGCAACCGCACTGTCACCGGCCCAGTGAGCGGCGCCGTAAAGTGTTCACCCCCGATCTTGTAGCCTTCAGCCAGCACTGAAATGAGATATTTGCCCGGCGGCAGCTCAACACCGCCATTGGCAAAATCGGCCTGCGTGCCTTGCGTGACGATCGGGGCCGCGCCTGGCACTTCCCGCAGCGATGGCCAGTCGCAGTTGCTGGGATAGGCCGGGTCGGTGGGCGAACAGGAAGGCTCACGCGGCTGCGTGGGGGTGCCGGTGTTATCTTCGTTGATCAGATAACGATACATCGGAATTGCCTGACCCTCTTGCACAGGGCCACCCGGTGCGTCCGGCTCCGTGCGTGCGCTCACCACATTCAGCGACAACACTGTGGTGGTCTGCTGCGCGGGCGCGGCTAGCGCGGATGACGCCGGCGCGGCGATGGCTGCCGGTGCAGCAGGCGTCAACAGCGGCAAAAGTACGATAATGAGAGCAAGCGATGCCTGAACCAGTGTGTGAACAATGCGTCCCACACTGCGCAGGCGTCGGGTGGACATCCACCATTTCTGTTTTGACATGCGTCCTCCTTGAGTGACAGGGTGGTCGTATTCCCTATGGTGTTGCTAGGCAAGGGTAGCATGATTTTTGGCTGTGCAAAGTCAATTTTGTGTTTGGGTAATGTCGCGATTGCGTCAAAATGTCAGCGTTTTGCAAGCTAACGTCAGCTAAACATTTGTTATAATCTGCCCACAGACACCCAAAACAGATTCTATGAAAGCGTTGAAGATGATTGAGAATTTGGCGCCCTCGCTTGCATCCCCAAAACAGCCGCCGATTGACCACCAATTCAACAAGGTTTTTGACAAGGCGCGTGGGGGAATCCTTATCCAGGCGCCCGGAGACCGATACCTGCGCCATGTCAATATCCTGCGCTTTTTGCTGCCAGTTTTGTTATTTGTCGTCGCCAACGGCTTTGAAATCTACGAGCATTGGACAGAAATCACTCTGCTCAACCTCCAGTTGCTCGGCGAGGTCTTGTTCTTCGGCGTGTTGGGGCCGATCCTGGTCTTCACGTGGGTTTCCTATGTCGGCGTCCTGCTGCAAAAGCTGAACCTTGCCAACAAGCAGATGGCTGCGCTCAATCAAGGGCTGGAGAAGCAAGTGGCGGAACGCACCGCCATGCTGGCGCTGCGCAATGAAGAGCTGGCGTGCGCCAATGCTGAGCTGGCAGGGATGAACAACGATCTTAAAAAGCTGGATCAAATGAAGTCCGACTTCGTGGCGCTGGTTAGCCATGAATTGCGCGCACCGCTCACCAACCTGAATGGCGCGATCGAGATGACGCTCCAATCACAACATGAGCTTTCGGAGCAATCCCGGCGCGTGCTGCAGGTGATGGCCTCTGAAAGCGCCCGCCTGACGGATTTTGTGCGCACCATTCTTGATTTGTCACGCCTTGAGGCGGGCAAGATCAAGTTCAACCCTGGCCCGATCGCGGTCAAGCCGATGCTGGCGCGCAGCGTCGCCTCCTCGCTCGGTCACACGGAGCGCCCTGTCATTTGGCATATGGAGGCTCAGACGCCTCCGGTGTGGGCGGATGAAATTTATGTGGAAGAAATAGTGCGCAATATTCTGGTGAATGCCGAAAAGTACACACCGTCCGACAGCCCGGTTAAAATCAGCGTCTCCACGTCCACTGCCAGACCAGGGTTTGTCCAGATTGCTGTCACCGACCACGGCCCAGGCATTGCAGCTGAAGCGCAAGCACACATCTTTGACCGCTTTTATCGTATCAAATCTGAAGATGGCGGCGTCATTCCCGGGTGGGGTCTTGGGCTTTACTTTGCACACACCTTGACCGAAGCGCAAGGGGGGTGCTTGACGTTAACGTCGCCAGTTCACGATGATGCACACTTTCCGGGAGCCTGTTTCACTATCACGCTCCCGGTGGCCCAGGAGACCCCAGAACATGATTGATTTACTCCTGATCGATGATGACGCTAATCTGACCGAACTTCTCGGCAATTATCTGGGGGATCGCGGTTATGCCGTGCGAATCGCCCACAACGGCGCCGAAGGCGTGCGCATGGTGCATGCCTATCAGCCGGCGCTGGTCGTGCTGGATGTCTCGATGCCGGTGCGCGACGGCTGGTATGTATTGCAGCGGATTCGCGAACTGTCCACGGTGCCTGTACTGATGGTGACAGCACAGACGGAAGAGGAAAATGTGTTGCGTGGATTTGCGTTGGGCGCCGATGACTATGTTGCCAAGCCTTTCTCCTTCGCCGAACTTACAGCGCGCATCACAGCCGTCCTCAACCGCGTCAGCCGCACCGAGGCCGTGCAATCCGTCGAGATTTATGGCGAATTAACTATTGACTTGACTGACAAGCGCGTCTGGCGCGGCGGCGAATTGATCCACCTGACGCCGACCGAGTTCAAGTTGCTTGCGGTGTTGATCCGTCAAGCAGGTCATGTTATCTCGCAGGAAGAGCTGGTGCGCCAGGCGTGGGGCGAGCAATATCTGGAGGACATCGGGTATGTGCGCCGCTATGTGTGGCATCTGCGCCGCAAGATCGAGCTGGACCCCAACAACCCGCGCTACATTCATAACGACCGCGGCTATGGCTACCGCTTCGAGGTCGCTGGCGTTGCCGTGCCAGCCTGAACTGAAGCGTGGATAAGATCGAAGTCTACAAGCCGAGTTTCTTGAAGAAATTCGGCTTGTATCACACATTGTTTATTGCAAGCGCAATCCGGATCTAATCCAGGGAGATTGGGGCGCGATCCGGACGTTTGCTGGAAAAAACTTCCCCAACCAGCGGCTCGCCGACAAGATCGTACTCCATGGCGCCATTGATATGCACCTGCATCATCTCGCCGATCGGCGCGCCGCGCACGCCGGGCACGAGCACCAACCCGTCGATCTCGGGTGCATCCCGGTAAGAGCGCGCCAGCAACAACGGCTCGCCGCTGCCCTCGACCCGACCTTCTCCTTCCACCAGCACTTCTAGCGCTCTGCCCACCTGCATCTGATTTTTGCGCAGGCTGATGGGCTGCTGCAACTCCATCAACCGGGCGTAGCGCGCCTGTTTGACCTCGTCAGACACTTGGTCGGGCAATGTCGCGGAGGGCGTGCCCGGCTCCGGGCTGAAGAGGAACGCGCCCACCTTGTCAAACTCGATGGCTCTGGCAAAGTCAAGCAACCCCTGAAACTCCTCTTCGGTCTCCCCAGGGTAGCCCACAATAAAGGTGGTGCGCAGCGCGATGTCCGGCATGGCCGCGCGCAGCTTGCTCACGTGATCATAGATCATCTCCAGCTTGCTGGGCCGGTGCATGCGGCGCAAGGTGCGCGGGTCGCCGTGCTGCAGCGGCATGTCAAGATAGGACGCGATCTTGGACTGGGTCGCCATCACTTCGATCAGCTCATCGCTCACGTGGCCGGGATAGGCGTACATCAACCGCACCCAGTGTAGCCGCTCGTCAGTGCGGTTGCAGAGGGCGGCAAGCAATCGCGGCAGGCTGTTCGGCTCGCCCCAGTCGCGGCCATAGTCCGTCGTGTCCTGGGCAACGACGACCAGTTCACGCGCGCCGGCCTTCACCAGGGCGCTCGCCTCGTCGACAATTGCCTCCAGCGGACGGCTGCGCAATTTGCCTTTGAAGGACGGGATGGTGCAGAACGCACACGGCGCGTTGCAGCCGTCAGAAATTTTGAGATAGGCGCTGCCGGCCGTGACAGGTGGGCGCGGCGTCGCCATCGTGAACGCCTGAGATGGATCGCCCAACAGCGCGGGGACGCGCTGGTCGCCCAGCCACGCAGAGGCGTCGGCATTTTCCGCCTCGCCCAGCAGTGTGTACCGTTCGAGACGACGGCGCGCCTTGCCGCTGCGCATCTGGCCGATCAGATCCAGCACATCCATCCAGCGCCGCGTGCCGAGCAGCCCATCGACTTTCGGCACGCGCTCGATCACTTCGGCGCCGTTGCGCTGCGCCAGGCAGCCCGCCGCCACCAGCAACTGATGTTTACGCTTGCGCCGGCCCAACTCCTGCAGCACGCCGATCGACTCCTCTTTGGCCGCTTCCAGAAAGCCGCACGTGTTGACGATCAACACATCAGCGTCCTGTTGGCGGTCGGTGGGCCGATAGTTGGCGTCGCGCAGCAGCATTTCAATGCCGTCGCTGTCGACTCTATTTTTGGGGCATCCCAATGTAACCAGATGATATTTCACAATGTTTCTTCGCTTTCCCACACTTCTAAAAACCAGCTCATTGCCTGGTATCGCTCCTGGGCAAGATAACTCGCCGGCGCAGTGTTCATACTCTTGACCGTTTTACTCAGCACCTTGCGCGTAAATTTCGACAACTCTTGGCGCCGCGCGGTCAGCGTCATGCCGTCAAACTGGCGCAGGCTCAGGGTGTACGCCAGCACATTGACGCCCAGCTTGGTCAACTTATCCGCGTCCCATAACACCGCGGTCTCTAGTGGCTCCAGCGCCGCGGCGTCTGGTTCTCGCGTCAAACCTACGTGGCGGGCAATAGCATCGACCACCGCCGGGATCTTCTCCGGTGGAAAATCTGTGGCGTTCAGCAACGCTTCGGCCGCGGCCGCGCCCGCCTTGCCATGATTCGGCTCGCTTTTGCAGATGTCGTGCAGCCAAGCCGCGGCCTCCACAATGTCGCGGTCGGCGTCGGTTTTGTCTGCAAGCCACAACGCCATCTGCACCACGCGCTGCACATGCTCCCAACGATGGCTGAAGGGGATAGGTTCGTCCTCTGTCAGGCCGAACCGCGCCCGCGCCTCAGCGTCTGCGCTCGCTTGCGCTTCGGCGCGGCAGCGCTCCTGCCACGTCAAACGATTGGACATTATCTCTTTGGCTCCAATTCCAGAATCCGGTAGGGATAGACGTTGATGACCTCCGTCTCCAGGTAACGCGTCTGTGTAACCACATCGCGCCGATACAGGTGGATATGCCCGTGCAACAAGTAGCGCGGACGAAACCACCGCATAAAGGTCAAAAAACTCTTGAACCCCTGATGCGGTCGATCCGGCTGGTCGTGGATGCCCCACGGCGGCGAATGCGCGACCAACACGTCGAGATAGCGGCCGTAACGTGCACGATTCAGCACCAGCCGCGGCGCCATGCGTAGAATTTTGAACATCATCTCCGTGTCAGTGTACTGAAAGCGGGGTGAATTGTTGTAGCGAATCGATCCTTCCAGGCCGGCGAGCAGCAGCGAACCCTCGCGCACCGTGCGCTGATGCAGATTGACGCCGCCCATTGGCTCACTCACCGCGCGCCACTCATCGCCGCTGCCGCTGTGATATTCCACTTCGCGCGCGTGGTTGCCATGCACAAAGTAAGTGGGGCGCCCCATCATGGTCATCACATATTCGACGTAATAATGGGGTAGATCGCCGCAACTGAGCACCAGATCGATCTTGCCAACATGTCGATTGATGCCAGCGCTGTACAAGATCGGTTCTACTTTGTCGCTGATCACCAGGGCGCGCATAGCGGTGCATTGTAGCATTGCCAAAAGGACAGCCCAAACAGCAGGCGTCAAATTTACGTAAACAAGAGGCGACAATCCGTGATTGCAGCCTAACAGTAACATCGCTTATGGACGGTTTGCCGCAAGCGGCGTATGCTGCACTCTGACTGACGAACCTCCACTGTATCTGCCTTCGTAGTCCAGGAAAGGACGCACGATGTCTACAAATATGACAAATTTCCGCAAAGAATATCAATACGATCATCTGTCGGAGGAGAACGCCGGGGCCGATCCTTTTGCGCTTTTTGAGATATGGCTGCAACTGGCCGGCGAAAGCGCCATCCATGAGCCAAACGCCATGGCGCTGGCAACGGCGACGCCCGGCGGCAGACCCTCGATCCGCATGGTGCTGCTCAAGGGGTTTGATCACGCTGGTTTCACGTTTTTCACCAACTACAACAGCCACAAAGGACGCGAGCTGGCGATTAACCCCTTTGCCTCTCTGCTTTTCTGGTGGGAGCCATTGGAGCGCCAGGTGCGTATCGAAGGCGCAATCGAGAAGTTACCCGCCGCGGTATCCGACGAATATTACTACAGCCGACCCCTGGGCAGCCGCCTGGGCGCCTGGGTTTCCCAACAGAGCAAAGTGATCCCCAACCGTGCAGTGCTGGACACGCGCTTTGCCGAACTTCAGGCGGAGTATCGTGACAAGCACCCCGACCGCCCGCCCTTTTGGGGTGGCTACCGCCTCGTTCCCGCACAATTCGAGTTCTGGCAAGGCGGCGTCAATCGCCTGCACGACCGCCTGCGCTACTGCCGGCAGCCGGATGCCAGTTGGCTGCGCGAGCGTCTTGCCCCCTGATCGCTGCTGTAGCATAACCGTTTCCTGATGACTGTCGACGAACTTCTGCGGCAACTGCGTGCGAACGCGCGCTTTATGAGCAAGGTCGCGGCGTGGCGCACTGTGCCGAGCCAGGCCGCACGCTATGCGCCGCTGCCCGCTGGCCTGCACCCTGCGCTCCCGGCGGCGTTGGCAATGCGTGGCATCGACCAACTCTACCAGCATCAGGCAGAGACGGTCGCCGCGGCGTTGCAGGGGAGGAATGTCGCGGTTGTGACGCCAACTGCCAGCGGCAAGTCACTCTGCTACAATCTGCCCGTTATGCACGCTTTGTTGACAGAGCCTGCCGCGCGTGCGCTCTATCTCTTCCCCACCAAGGCGCTTGCTCACGACCAGCTGGCCGAGTTGAACCGCCTGGCCGCCACGGTCGATCAGAATGCGGCAGCCAGCTCCCTGGCGCCGACCATCGCCGAGACAATTGCCGAGACAATCGCCGCCTATGATGGGGACACGCCTGCCGCACAGCGCAGCCGCATCCGCAAGCACAGCCGTTTGCTGCTTACCAACCCGGACATGCTGCACGCAGGGATTCTCCCCAACCACACCCAGTGGGCCGATTTTCTGGCCGGTCTGCGCTGGGTCGTGGTCGACGAGATGCATGTCTATCGCGGGGTCTTTGGCAGCCATGTCGCCAATGTGCTGCGCCGCCTCCAACGTCTCTGTCGCCATTACGGCAGCGCGCCGCGCTTTCTCTGCACGAGCGCCACCATCGCCAACCCCGCGCAGCTTGCTGAACGGCTGATCGAGCAGCCCGTGCAGGTGGTCGACCATTCTGGCGCGCCGCGCGGGGAAAAGCATGTGATTTTGCTCAACACGCCGCTGGTCGATGCTGAAAAAGGCATTCGCCGTGCGGCCACGCTGGAAGCTGCCGACCTGGCCGCCGACTGCATCGCGGCCGATCTACAGACGATCGTCTTTGGCCGCTCGCGACTGACCACCGAGCTGCTGCTCACCTATCTGCGCGCCGGTTTGTTGCGCCGCCGCCAGCCCGCGTGGGATCAGCCGGCAGGGGAGGCGACAGACCCGTCGAAGCAAGGGAAAGGTCGCACAGCCGGCGCCGAACTCGTGCGCGGCTATCGGGGCGGCTATCTGCCCACCGAACGCCGCGCCATCGAAGCCGGCCTGCGCAGCGGCGCGGTGCGCGGCGTCGTGGCGACCAACGCGCTCGAACTGGGCATTGACATCGGCGGGCTGGAAGCCGCGATCCTCTGCGGCTATCCCGGCAGCATCGCCAGCACCTGGCAGCAGATCGGCCGCGCCGGCCGCACGACTGATGCCGCAGTCGCGATGCTCGTCGCCACCGCCGGGCTGCTTGACCAATATGTCATCCAGCACGCCGAGTTCCTCTTTGAGCAGTCGCCCGAGCACGCGCTGATCAACCCCGACAACCTGATGCTGCTGGTCGACCACATGCGCTGCGCCGCGTCCGAACTTCCTTTTGGCGCCGGCGAGGGGTTTGGCGCCAGCCCGCATGTGGGCGATGTGCTCGCGCTGCTGCAAGAACAGGGCGAAGTGCACCAACACGGCGACCGCTTCTTCTGGAGCGGCGCCAGCCACCCCGCGCGGCAGGTGAGCTTACGCAGTGCGGGGGCGGATAGCGTGACAGTGCAGTCTGTACACGCCGATGCGGAGCAGCGAGAAGAGAGGGAGAAAGGGAAGCAGGGCAACGGGGGCGCGCAGGTGATTGGGGAGGTGGATCAGGCAAGCGCAGAAGTGTTGGTGCATGACGGCGCCATCTATCTGCACGAAGGCCAGAGCTATCTGGTGCGCCGGCTCGATCTGGACGCGCGGCACGCCGACGTGACAGCCGTCGATGTGGACTACTACACCGAGGCGATTGGCGAATCCGCGGTGGCGCCGCTTGTCTGCCATGCGGCGCGCATGGCAACGCACAGTGTGGCCGCGCATGGCGACGTCGCCGTCCACTCCCAGGTGGTCGGCTACCGGCGCATCAAACGCGTGACGCATGAGACGCTCGGCGTTTATCCGCTGGAGTACGCACGGCGCACGCTGGAAACCAGCGCGTACTGGTGCGAGATCACGCGGGAAGTGCAACAGGCGCTGGAAGCGGCCGGTCTCTGGTTCGATTCGGTCAACGATTACGGCCCCAACTGGCAGGCGCAGCGGGCAATGGTGCGTGCGCGCGACCACTACCGGTGCAGCGCGTGCGGCGCGGCCGAGCCGCCCGGCCGCGAGCACGACGTGCACCACAAGATCCCTTTCCGCACCTACGGCTATGTGCCGGGGCTGAACGATTTCTACCTGATGGCGAACCGGCTGGAGAACCTGATGCTGCTCTGCCGGGCGTGTCATCGGCGGCTGGAGACAGCAGGACGCCTGGCCACCGGTCTGGATGGGCTGGCCTATGTGCTGGGCAACCTCGCGCCGCTGCACCTGATGTGCGACCGCTCTGATCTGGGCGTATACGTGGCGCGCGGCGTTGCCAGCGGTGCGCGCGCCGATGGCGCGCGCGCGCCGGCAAGATCGCACCGCGCCGGACAGGATATTGATTTCTATGGGTCGCCGGCCGCCGCATCGCCGCCGCCTGACGACAAGCCGCCAGGCGACCTCACGCCGCGCGTCTATCTCTACGAGCGCACCCCGGCTGGCCTGGGCTTTAGCGCCTTGCTTTATGAACTGCACGAGCAGTTGCTCGCCGCGGCCCATGCGATCGTGCGCGGCTGTTCCTGCGCGCGCGGCTGCCCTGCCTGCGTCGGCCCGGTGCTGGACGAGCAGCCCGTGCAATTGGAGACCAAACGGCTGACGTTGGCGCTGCTGGCGCGGTTGGCGTCGTGAAGTGTCCTGCGGCAACTGCTACAATCGGCGCGCTCTGGTATACTGAGATCGTTATCTGCACAGCGCAGCCAACGCCCATTCCAGCTTTATAAACGATCTTTTGGAGAATTTATGTCAAAACAAACCAAGCAACTTTCTGCTCGCAAACGCCGCAATACTTTGCTTACCATTGCCCTGGTCATTGTCCTGCTCCACGGCATCTTGATGACTGCGATCTTCTGGACCGTGCGCCCCGACGTCGAGCGCAATCTGGGCAATGTCGCAGTCTGGATCATGCTGCTTTCCAGCGTGGCGGATGTCGTGGCGGCAATTGCCATGTGGTACTGGAAACGCTGGGGCATCTATCTCTACGGCGTCGCGGCAATTGGCGCGGCGATCGTCGCGGTGATGGCAAGCGGCGATCT
>JACSRH010000189.1 GCA_014879855.1 Caldilineaceae bacterium
GACCCAGTTGTTCTCATCCGGGTAGTCGGCGCCCCAGCCGAGCCGCCACATTTCGGGCATCTCTTCGACCGGCACATCGGGGCCGGTGCCGGCCAGGAAGACCGGGAACTCCTGCGCCTCGATCTGCACGTCGACGTTGAGCGTTTCCTTCCACATCGCCTGCAGCGCCTGCGCCAGCGCCTCTTCCAGCGAGTTAGCAAAGTAGCGATAGGTCACGGTGGGGAAGCCTGCGCCGTCGGGGAAGCCGGCTTCGGCCAGCCATGCCTGCGCCTGCTCTGGATCGAAGCCGATGCCGACCTCGGGGTCCGGTGCGCCGAAGATGCCGGGGGGCGCAAACTGCGTCGCCGGCACGCCGGAGCCGACCACATCGCGCACCATCGTCTCGCGATCGATGGCCGCGGAGAAAGCCTTGCGCACCAGCACGTCGTCGAAGGGCGGCTTGGTCATCGTAAAGCCGACGTAGGTCGTCGAGGCGCGCGGCCCCTGGTGGAACTCGGCGCTCAGCGTCGGGTCGGCCAGGATGCGGGCGACTTCTTCGGCGGGCAGCGACGCGGCGCCTTCCCCGGCGACATCAAGATCGCCTGACTCGTAAAGCGCCACTTCGGTGAACTGGTCGGTGATGATGCTCAGTTCGACGCGGTCGATCTGCACGTCGTCGGCGGCGAAGTAAGTCGGGTTCTTCTCGAAGATCAGCTTCTCGTTCGGGCGCCACTCAACCAGCGTGTACGGCCCGTTGACCACGATGTTGGCCGGGTCGGTCCAGGCGTCGCCGAACTCCTCGATGGCCCAACTGGGCACGGGGCGCAGCGTCCACATGCTGGAGATCGACTCGAAGTAGGCCGCGGGCGATTCGAGCGTGAACTCGACGGTGTAGTCGTCGATCGCCTTGACGCCCAGGCTGTCGATGTCGTAGGTGTCGGTGGGCACGGCGGTCTGGTTGATGGCGGCCGCGTTCTTGATGCTGTAGAGCACATAGGCGTAGGGCGAGGCCGTCTCCGGCATCACCGCGCGCTTGACGCTGTACTCGATGTCCTTGGCGGTCACCGGGTTGCCGTCGCTCCAGACCGCATCCTGGCGTAGATTGAAGGTCCACACCGTGCCGTCATCGGAGATCGTCCAGCTTTCGGCCAGCTCCGGCTCGATCGCGGCGGTCTCGTTGTTGATGTTGGTGAGGCCCAGGAACATCTGCTCGACCGGCGTGATCGAGTAGTAATCTTCGGCCAGGTTCGGGTCGAGGGTGGAAGGTTCGGAGACGGTGGCAAGGCGCAGCGTGAGCGCTTCACCGGCGGCGGGCGCGGCCTCGCCAGCTTCACTGGGTGCAGCAGCGGGCGCCGGTGCAGTGGCGCAGCCAGCAGCAACGAACGCGGCCAACAGCACCGCAATGAGATACCACATTGTGTTTCTACGCATGGGTTTTCTTCCTTTTATACAAAGTTAATTGGATGGAACACAGGAAGGATAACAGGTGACAGCCACTTGTGAAAGTGGCTGTTCATGAAAGTGGCTGTTTGTGAAGTGGCTGTTTGTGAAGTGGCTGTTTGTGAAGTGGCTGTCACCGGATGGCAAAGGATTCGTTCGTTATACGTCCAGCCGCGCCTGATTGGCGTGCGTCTGGATGAAGCGGCGGCGCGGCGGCACGCTCGACCCCATCAGCATGTCGAAGGTGCGGTCAGCTTCGGCCGCGTCCTCGATGCTGACGCGCAGGATCGTGCGGTTTGCTGGGTTCATGGTCGTCTCCCAAAGCTGTTCGTTGTTCATTTCGCCCAGCCCTTTGTAGCGCTGATCGAGCTTTACGTTCCCTTCGCCCAGCTCTTTGCGCAGGGTTTCCAGCGCTTTGTCGTCGTAGACATAGTCGCTGGAGCGCTTGGCTTTGCCGTTTTCCTGGCGCGTCACCGTCACGCGGTAGAGCGGCGGCTGGGCAATGTAAAGATGCCCTCCCGCTACCAGCGGCTCCATGTAGCGGTAGAAGAAGGTGAGCAGCAGCGTGCGAATGTGTGCGCCGTCCACATCCGCGTCGGTCATCAGGATGATGCGGTGGTAGCGCAACCCGCTCACGTCGAAGTTCTCGCCGATATTGGTGCCGAGCGCGGTGATCAGCGCCTGGATCTCCTTGTTGGCGAGCGCCTTGTCGAGACTCGTCTTCTCGATGTTCAAGATCTTGCCGCGCAAGGGCAGGATCGCCTGGAAGCGACGGTCGCGGCCCTGTTTGGCGGTGCCACCGGCGCTGTCACCCTCGACGATGTACATTTCACACTCCGCGGGGTTGCGGCTGGAGCAGTCCGCCAGCTTGCCCGGCAGGGTCAGGCTTTCCAGCGCGCTCTTGCGGATGACCAGATCGCGCGCTTTCTTGGCAGCCTCGCGCGCCCGGTACGCGGTGCGGCACTTCTCGATGATGCCCCTGGCGTCGCGTGGATTTTCCTCCATCCAGCGGCTCATTGCTTCGGCCACCGCGGTCTCTACGTGGTAGCGCACCTCGTTGTTGAGCAGCTTGAGCTTGTTCTGCCCCTCGAACTGCGGCTCCATCACCTTGACGCTGACAATGGCGGTCATGCCCTGGCGCGTATCGTCGCCGGTGAAGTTCTCTTCTTTCTCCTTGATCAAGCCTTGTTTGCGCGCGTAGTCGTTGACAATGCGCGTCACCGCAGTGCGCAGACCGGTCAGATGCGTGCCGCCGTCCGGCGTGTTGATCGTGTTAGCAAAGGCGAAAACCGATTCTGAGAAGCTGTCTGTATACTGGATGGCCGCTTCCACCTGCGTGGTCTCGACTTCCATCTCAATATAGATCGGCTCGTTGACGCTCTGACGGTTGCGGTTGAGATAGCGCACAAAGGACTTGACGCCGCCTTCAAAGTAGAAGCTCATCTCGTGCGGCAATTCTGGGCGTTCGTCCACGAAGGTGATGTTTACGCCACGCGTCAGAAATGCCATCTCGCGGAAGCGCGTCGCCAGCGCGTGATAGTTGTACTCCAGCGCCTGAAAAATCGTGTCGTCGCGCAGAAAGGTCTGGATCGTGCCGGTGTTGTCTGGGTCACACTTGCCGATCACCTCGACGTCGGTGACGGGCACGCCGCGCTCGAAGCGTTGGCGATAAATCTTGCCGTCGCGCTTGACTTTGGTTTCCATCCACGTGCTCAACGCGTTGACCGCGCTGACGCCAACGCCGTGCAGACCGCCAGAGACCTTGTAGCCACCGCCGCCAAATTTACCGCCCGCGTGGAGTTTGGTCATGACCACGGTGACCGCGGGCAGCCCCGTCTGCTTCTGAATATCCACGGGGATGCCCGCGCCATCGTCCTCAACCGAGACGCTTTCATCCTTGTGGATGGTGATGAGGATGCGGCTGCAGCGTCCTTGCATGGCCTCATCGATCGAGTTATCCACGACTTCATTGACCATGTGGTGCAGCGCCTTCTGGTCGGTGCCGCCGATATACATCCCTGGGCGCCGGCGGACTGCCTCCAACCCTTCCAGCACCTGGATTTGATCGGCGTTATACACAAACTGCGGTTTTTTATTATTCTCGCTCACAACATCCTCCACAACAGGGCGGGGTGTCCCACCGCCATTTCGACCATCTGAAGACTTGTTTATTCAACGAAATTGGTTTCACTGTTCAGCAAACGCGTTCGATAAAAAATGAGCAGAGCCATTGCCAGCCCAGTGCCGATGTAGGCATTGATCAGAATTGCCGGGGTGACGGTCCACAAAGCCATGCTGGCGAGCCGCATGAGCAGGAGCGAAATCCCTAATCCAATCACTGTACTCAACGTGAAAAAACCAAGCGTCGGCAAGAAGTGCTTGCGCACGACCTCAAAGCTGCGCTTGATGGCGCTGAGGGCTGACTGGTTGTCCATGACAATACTCGCCGTCGCCAAATAGAGATAAAAGAAAACGATCAGCATGAGGCTGCCCGATGCCAACGCCAACATCGACCCGAGCGCCGGGCTGAGCAGCGACACAAGACTGACGCCGATGCTCAACGGAATGTAAATTGCGAGCAGCAACAGGGCAACGATCAGCACGAACGCAATCACTTGCAGCCACTGCGCGATCACCTTGCTGGCGAACGCGCCAATGTGCATGGCTGCCATGCCTCCAATCGGGAGGCGACGCGCCAGCAAGCCGAGATAGATCACCCCGATCAGCAAACCAAGCAGGCTGAAGATCAGCCAAAACACCAATGCTTCCGTCGCGGTGGTCAGTTCAATCGCAGGAAAAGGCGACGACTGGCCGCCATTCACCAGCAAGCTGGGCACATGCAGCAACGTGGTGCTTACCAGCGCCGACAGTACGTTGAAACTCTGCCCAAGCCCCTCGACGCTCTCCGCCACCTGCTGCGTCAGGAGAGCAGCGTCAGCCGGCATCCCATCGATGGCGCCCATCTCCCGATACCAGGTCGCCAGAGCGCCTGCCAGCGGCGCTACGCTGAATGGCGGCGCCAGCCAGAGTACGATATCGAGCGCAACCGGAATTAACAACAGCTCCAAACGCCAGCCCAGAAATCGGAAGCCTGCGGACAGGCAATTAATTACACTCAAGCGATCCCAGCTTTCTTGTCACCGTTCAGCTTGCTCATTGGCCCGCCATCAGATGAAGGCTCAAAGGCAGAGAGCCATCTAAATAAAGTCTGAGGCTCCACCAGCCGTTGGTTGCGACACGCTGCACCCAGCTTTCTGTCCAGCCGCGAGGTGGACAACGAAAGAATTTTACCCTATTTCGCTGTAAAAATCGAATTTGCAACCGCCTAAATCGAACGTGTGTTCCGATCCTGTGTTGTGCGGTTTCGCTCTCCGCTGCGCTACAATACCAGGCAGGGTGAAGTGGACGCTTTGTGACGGCCTGGATCGTCGCCACCACGGAACAGCCAGCCACAATGCAACGTTCGATGGATGGCGTCCACGCGCGTGCGCCCGTGACCGCGGCCGCTCATTACAGCAAAGCAGACGCGCATCGCCCCAAATCCAATTCATGACAGCGCAAACCATAGGAATCGAAACATGACTTCTTTTATCATCGAAGGTGGGCGCCCGCTGCGCGGCGCGATCCGGCCGATCGGCAACAAGAATGCTGCGCTGCCAATGCTGGCTGCGTGTTTGCTGACGGACGAAGCGATCATTTTGCACAACCTGCCGCGCATCGGCGATGTGCACACCATGATGAGCATCCTGGGCGAGATGGGGGTCGACATCCAGGAACAAGCCAACGTTGTCACGCTCTGTGCACGCTCGCTGCGGACAGCGTCGCCCGACCCCGCGCTCTTCTCGCAGATTCGCGGCTCGCTCACCATGATGGGGCCGCTGCTCGCGCGCTTTGGGCATTTTCAGGTCAAGACTTCAGCCGGCGGCGACGACATTGGCCGGCGGCGCATCGACACCCATCTCCAGGTGTTGACCGCGCTTGGCGCCGCGCTGGAACACAACGGCAAGTTTGAGCTGCGCGCCCAAGGACGGCTGCGCGGGCGCGACATCCTGCTGGATGAGGCATCCGTCACCGCGACCGAGAATGGCATCATGGCTGCAGCGCTGGCGCAAGGCGTCACCATTTTGCGCAACGCGGCCAGCGAGCCGCACGTGCAGGATTTGTGCCACTTGCTGGTCAAAATGGGCTGTGCGATCGATGGCATCGGCAGCAATGTGCTCACGGTGCATGGCGTGGATCACCTCCACGGCGCCGAGGTGTACATCAGCCCGGATTTTATCGAGGTGGGCAGCTTTATCGGCATGGGGGCGATCACGCCGGGTGAGTTGCGCATCGTCGGCGTTGTCCCGGATCATCTGCGCATGATGGAGATGGTTTTCGTGGATCGGCTGGGCGTGCGGATGCACCTGGAAGAAGCGCCCACCGCGCCGCCCAACGAACGCTACACCCTTGTCGTCGAGGAGGAGCAGGAGTTGCGCGTACGCCCCGACTTTGGCGGCGCGGTCCCCAAGATCGACGATGCGCCGTGGCCCGCGTTTCCGCCGGACCTCATGAGCATCGCCGTCGTCATCGCCACGCAGGCGCACGGCACCGTGATCATTCACGAAAAGATGTACGAGAGCCGGTTGTTTTTTGTAGACAAGCTGATCTCGATGGGCGCGCAGATCATCCTGTGCGACCCGCACCGCGCCGTCGTTGTCGGCCCCAGCCGGCTGACGGGCCAACCAGTGACCAGCCCCGACATCCGCGCGGGCATGGCGCTGGTGCTGGCCGCGCTGGCCGCCGACGGCGTGACCACGATCGGCAACGTCCAGCAGATCGACCGTGGCTACCAGGAGATCGACGCCAAGCTGCGCGCGCTGGGCGCCAGCGTCGAGCGGGTGGAGTAGAGGGTGCTGCGTGATGCGTGGTGCTTTTGACAACGGTTCGCGGCGACCGATATAATCAGGCGGCTCCATCAGCAAGTGTGCAAAGCAGCATTCGACGGGGTGTTTCGCCACGAAACGCCGCCATAGCAAAGGATTTATTCATGTCCACAGTAGATGTCGCAGCCGTCCAGCAGCAGGTCGGCCAGTATAGCGAAACAATCGTCGGCTTTCTGCGCGAATTATGCGCGATCCCGTCCATGGATTCCCAGATTGGGCCGGTCGGCGAGCGCGTCCAGGAAGAAATGCGCGCCCTGGGGTTTGACGAAACCTGGTTCGATGCGATGGGCAACATTGTGGGGCGCATCGGCGACGGGCCGCGCATCCTGCTCTACGACAGCCACATCGACACGGTCGGCATCGGCAACCCGGACGAATGGGATTGGGATCCCTTTATCGGCAAGATCGAGAAGGGCCGTTTCTATGCGCGCGGCGCGTGCGACGAAAAGGGCAGCACGCCGCCGATGATCTACGGTCTGAAGATCGCCAAAGATCTGGGGCTGCTTGACGGCTGGACCGCTTATTACTTTGGCAACATGGAAGAGTGGTGCGACGGCATTGCCCCCCACGCGCTGGTCGAGCATGAGGGCATCCGCCCCGATTTTGTCGTCATCGGCGAACCAACCAAGATGCAGGTCTATCGCGGGCACAAGGGGCGCGTTGAGATCGAAGTGACCGCGCGCGGGCGCAGCGCTCACGCGGCCAGCAACCACCTGGGCGACAACGCCATCTACAAGGTGCTGCCGCTGATCGAGGGCGTCAGCAAGCTGGAGCCGCAGCTTGGCGACGATCCGTTTCTGGGTCACGGCAAAATCACCGTCAGCGACATGAAGGTCTCGACGCCATCGCTCAACGCGGTGCCCGACCAGGCGCGCGTGTTTATCGACCGCCGCGTCACCTTCGGCGAGACAGCCGAGGGCGCCATCGAGCAGGTGCGGGCGCTCGTGCCGGAGGCCCTGCTGCGCAACGGCGAAATCACGGTCGAAATGATGAAATACGCCGAACCAAGCTACACGGGCTTTGTTTTTCCCGTTGATAAATACTTCCCCGCGTGGGCGCTGGATGAGCAGCACCCGCTCGTGCAAGCTGGCCTCGAGGCGGCGCGCGCCATTGGATTGCCCGACCACGCGCCGGGTAAGTGGAACTTCAGCACCAACGGCATCTACTGGATGGGCAAAGCCGGCATCCCGTCGATCGGTTTTGGGCCAGGCGAAGAGGAAACCGCCCACACCACCCAGGATAGTGTGCTGTTGGCCGATGTGATCAAGGCGACGGAATTCTATGCGCTGCTGCCGGCGCTGATCAGGTAGATCTGATTTTTCCACTCACGAAGGAGTGAGGCTCTTTATGCACGCAGCAGTGAACCAACCACGCATCGCCGTTGTCGCCATCGGCGGCAATTCTCTAATCGTCGATAACAAACATCCCGACGTCGCGCATCAGTGGGACGCGGTGCGCGAAACCACGCGCAACGTCGCCGACATGGTCGAGGCTGGCTGGACGACGATTGTCACCCACGGCAATGGGCCACAGGTGGGCTTTATCCTGCGGCGCAACGAGCTGGCCGCGCAGGAAGTGCATCCGACGCCACTCGACCTGATCGTGGCCGACACCCAGGGCAGCATTGGCTTTATGCTGCAACAGACGCTCAACAACGAGTTTTTTCAGCGCAAACTCGACCGCCAATGCATCACTATTATCACCCAGGTCCTGGTTGACGCCGACGACCCGGCCTTCACCAGCCCGACCAAGCCGATCGGTGGGTTTATGGAGGAGACAAAGGCGCGCGAGTTTGCGGAGGAAGGGTGGCAGGTGGTCGAAGACGCCGGGCGCGGCTGGCGCCGCGTCGTCGCGTCGCCGGAGCCGCGTGAGATCGTGGAGGCGGTGGCGATCGAGCAGGCGGTGCGCATGGGCTGGATCGTGGTGGCGGTGGGCGGCGGCGGCATTCCGGTGGTGCGCAACGCCAAGGGCGAGCTGCGTTCAGTTTATGCGGTCATCGACAAGGATCGCGCCAGCAGCCTGCTTGCCTCTCAGGTCGATGCCGATCTGTTTCTGATCAGCACAGGCGTTGAACACGTAGCGCTCAACTTTGGCAAACCTGACCAACGCCCCATTGATCAGATGACCGTTGCCGAGGCCAAACGCTATATCGCTGAAGGCCACTTTGCCCCGGGCAGCATGAAGCCAAAGATCGAGGCGTGCATCCGCTTTTTGCAGCACAGCCATAAAGCCGACGCTGTCGCCGTCATCACCAATCCCGAAAACCTTGGACGCGCGCTGCGCGCCGAAGTCGGCACGCGCATTATCAAGTAACAAAGCGAGCAAAGAAGAGGAGACAGGGTGAAGGGGAGACGGGAGACGTAATGCGATGTAGGCTTAAACAGCATGTCACCTACGCCAAATCTTTGATGCGCAATTGACGCATCCGATCCTGTCCACTATACTAGGTCTGGTTGGGACGGGCGAGCTTTTTGTTTTGCTCGCCGCCGATCAGGTCGGCAAGACCGGCCTTCGTGAGTTCAACCGCCGCATAAACTGGACGAGACACCCATATGAGTGATGCGTTTCTCACCGGCCAGGACGCCTCTGCACGACCCGCCGTGCGAACGCCTGACACAACAGCGCGGCGCGGTTTGCTGGCAGGACGTCAGGGGCGCCGCGTGCGCGAGGCGCTATTGGCTTATCTGTTCCTGCTGCCGGCGTTTCTGGTCGTTGGCCTCTTTGGTCTGTTCCCCCTCATCTTCGCCGCCTTCATGAGCACCCATCGCGGGCTGAATCGCATCCCTGGAACTTTTGATGGGCTAGGCAACTATATCCTTGCCATCGGTGATCTGACCTATTTTCTGGGGTTTTGGGGCGTTGTCGTGCTTGTGTTTTTGGCGCTGCAAGCCGTCGGACGCAGCGCAACGGCGGCCAGAGACAAGGGCAGCCCGTTTTGGCGATGGGCGGCTCCAGGCATTGCTTTTGGCGTGATGATAGCAGCGTGGCTGGGTTGGTTGATTCGGCTGCTGCCACTACTGTTGGATATTCCCAACCAGATGCGCGGCGCGCGCAACACGCCGGAAAATTTCCGGCGACTGCTGGGCGAGGCGCTGGCCACGCCAGCAACCACGCAGCTCTTATGGCTGACGCTGGCTGCGCTCATCGTGGGCGTCGTGAGCGCCTGGATCGTGATGCGCAACCGCCATCACAGAATCCACTACGCCAACTACGCCGGCTCCTTTACACTGGCTACGATCCTGATTGGGGTGGCTGCTTTGATCGGTTGGTTGACCTGGGCCGAGCTGCAGAGCAACATCACTGAATCGTTGGCAAGCGGAGGCGGGCTGGACATCGGGTCGCAGATGATCCTGATCAGCGCTGGTTTTTTGCTGCTGTGGCTCTCCTGGCGGCTGTGGCAGAGCGCCAGCCGGCGCGATTCGATGGTGAGCGTCATGCTGCGGCTGGGCGGCGCGGCCATGTTGATCATCGGGGCATGGGTGCTGGTGGCTGAGGCGCCGCGCATTATCGCCCAGGGCGACGCCAAGTGGTGGAACGCGCTGCTGGCAACCTTCTACTATTCGCTGGGCACAATCCCGCCGCAACTGATCGTCGCATTGGTGCTCGCCGTACTGCTTTTTCAGGAGATTCGCGGGCGGAGCTTCTTCCGCGTGATCTACTTTCTGCCCTATATTGCGCCCTTCGTCGGCACAGCGGCTGTCTTCAAAATCATTTTTTCCAGCCGGCCCACAGCGCCGATCAACAGCATCCTGAGCTTTTTTGGCCTTCCCTCGCAGGCATGGATCAACGAGCCGGCAGGTATTCTGAATCTGTTGACGCCAGGGCTGCAATTGCCAGCGTGGTCGGCGGGGCCAAGTCTGGCGCTGATCGTGATCATGATCTACGGCGTGTGGAGTTTCTTTGGCTTCAACACCGTTATCTTCCTGGCTGGGCTGGGCAATATCCCAAAGGAAATGTACGAGGCGGCGGCCATCGACGGCGCGGGGCGTTGGCCGCAGTTCCGCTACATCACGCTGCCTTTGCTGTCGCCGACGCTTTACTTTCTGACGCTTTACTCGGTGATCGGCACCTTCAAAGCGTTCAACCATATCTATGTCCTGCGCACCGGCGCGGCGCTTGGCACCACCGACACAGCCAGCGTCGTGATCTTCCAGACCTTCCAGCGCGACACACGCTATGGCTATGCATCAGCGCTGGCGATCCTGCTGCTGCTCGTGATCATCCTGCTGACTATCGTCAATAATCGCGTTGCGGCCGAACGGGTGCATTATGGCTGATTCAATCGCGCGTCCTGCCACCACCACGACGCGCCGGCCGCGCGGCCGGCGGCCCATTTTCCGCTTCGCCGGCACTTATCTGATCTTGCTCATCGGTGCGGCGGTGGCTATCGTCCCTTTTCTTTACACGATCAGCGTCTCGCTGATGAATTTGACGGAAGCAAACGGCGGCGCGTGGCTGCCCAGTTCGCCGCAGTGGCGCAATTACATCAATGCCTGGAATGAAGCAAATTTTTCGCTCTATTTCTGGAACAGCATCCGTATTGCCGCCATCACAGTTACAGGAGAGATCGTCTTCTGCACGCTGGCAGCCTATGCCTTTGCGCGCATGGAATTCTGGGGCAAGAATCTGTTGTTCAGCCTGCTGCTGGCGACGCTGATGCTGCCGGAGGCGATCATCTGGGTGCCGAACTTCATCACCGTTTCGTGGCTGGGGCGTGTGGGGCCGATCCCGTGGATCAACAACTGGCCCGCGCTGACCATCCCGTTTATGGCGAGCGCGTTCAACATCTTTCTGCTGCGCCAATTCTTTATGCAGGTGCCCAATGATCTGTGGGACTCGGCGCAGATCGACGGCGCCGGCCATCTGCGCTATCTGCTGCGCATCGTGATTCCCCTTTCGAAGGCGGCGATCATGACGCTGGTGCTCTTTGGTTTTATCGGCACATGGAACGCGCTGGCCTGGCCGATCCTGGTGACGACGACGCCTGCCTGGCGCCCAATCACCTATGGTTTTTTTGCCTTTATCGACGAAGCGGGGTCGCAGTTTAATCTACAAATGGCTGGCTCCGTGATCACCATGACGCCGGTGATTATCCTCTACTTCTTTACGCAGAAGACGTTTATCGAAGGCATTGCGACGACAGGGTTGAAAGGATGAGCGTGAAGAGCGCGTTGCTCCGCAAACCTCTGCATCTTTGCGTCAAAGATTAAGGCTAGTGAACGACAGCGGACGCCCGGCGGCTGCTGTTGCGCTATATCGTGAGTATCCATTCATCGTTACAGAAGGAGACAATCATGCGAAAGTATCTAGGGTTGATCGCCATCTTGCTGATCGGCGTGTTGGCGCTGTCGGCTTGCACGGCCATGCCTGCGGCGCCGGCGGGCGAACAGGCGACCGAGCCGGCAGCCGAAGCACAGGCGGATGCACCTGCTGCGGATGTCGCGGCGGAAGGCGCGTATGCGGGCGTCGACCCGACCGGGCAGACCGTTGTCTGGTGGCATCAGCACACCGGCTCGCGCGAGGAAAAGTTGCTGGCGCTGCTCGACGAATTTAACTCGACCAACGAATATGGCATCACGATCGATCCGCAGAATCAGGGCGGTTACGATGAGATCCGCGACAAGGTGAATTCGAGCATCGCGGCCGGCGAATTGCCCGCCGCCCTGTTGGTCGGCTACCAGAACGACCAGTCGTTCTACCAACTCAACGACGTGCTGGTCGATCTCAACACACTGATGAACGATCCGACGTGGGGGCTGACCGCCGAAGAGATCGCTGACTTCTACCCGACCTTCCTCGAGCAGAGCGTCAACCCGATCTTTGACAACCAGCGCCTGGGCTTCCCGCCAAATCGCTCGATGGAAGTGCTTTTCTACAACCAGAGCTGGCTTGATGAACTTGGCTTCTCTGGCCCGCCGGCCACGCCTGAGGAGTTCAAGACGATGGCGTGCGCCGCGGCGGAAGCGGTGGGCGACGGCACAGGCGGTTACATCCTGCGCGATGACGCGTCTGCGCTGGCTGCCTGGACCTTTGCCTTTGGCGGCCATGTGTTGACCGAAGACGGCAAGAGCTATGTTTTCAACGGCCCGGCGACTGTGGAAGCCATGACTTTCCTCAAGGATCTCTACGACGCAGGCTGCGCCTACTTCTTCACCGAAGGTTATCCAAACGCGCAATTCGCTGCGCGTAAGGGCGTCTTTGCACAGGGTTCGACCTCCGGCATCCCCTTTTACGCCGGCGATGTTGCCAAGGTCGCCGAGGAGCAAGGCACGGAGCCTGATGTCTGGGGCGTAGCCGCGATCCCGCACACCACCGCTGACCCGGTGCAGAACATCTACGGCGGCGATGTGATGATTACCAGGACGACGCCAGAGCAGGAATTGGCGGCGTGGATCTTCATCAAGTGGTTCACTTCGCCGGAGATCCAGGCGCGCTGGAGCGAGATCAGCGGTTACTTCCCGACCCGCGCCAGCACCGCCGAGTTCTTCTCCGACGCGTTGAAAGCCAATGCGCCGTTCCAGCAGGGTGTAGCGCTGTTGCCCTTCAGCGCCTATGAGCCGCAGTTGATCTCCTACACAGCGGTGCGCGACAAGGCAACCGAGGCGTTCAACGCCATCATGCAGGGCGCCGACATCCAGCAGACGCTGGACGACCTGACGACTTTTGCCAATGAGCAAGAGCAGACCATGATGGCCGAAGCGCAGTAGTCACTGTCACCGCATAGAACGCGGATGGCGCGGATCAAGCGGATTTGCACAGATGTGTAGTAGAATCTGTGCATATCGTCCAATCCGCGTCATCCGCGTTCTATCTTTATCCGAACTTCATTTCCTTGAACGCCTCGTAGTAGCGCAGTGAACCGTCCTCCTGGCGCTCGCCCCACATCTCCAGCCAGCGTTGTTTGGCCCCTTCCGGGTCACTAAACTGGGACTTGTGACAAAGAATAGATTCGATCTTGGTCGGCAGTTCCGCGGTGATGTCGATCTTGAGTGAAGGCGCGTCGTGGCCGTGCACGTAAAGATATTTGATTTTGTGCGGATGATAGCCTTCGTCGGCCATGTCGGGGTAGAACATGGGATTGTCCGCGGCGGGAAAAATTGCCTCAATGGCAATCAGACCTGCATTGCGGTGGTCGGGATGGTTGATGTACCCGTCGCCGACAAAGTAACGGTCGGGGTGGGTGCAGATAATCAACTCGGGGCGAATACGGCGAATCGCGCGCGTGACACGCTTGCGGATATCCGGGTGCGAGTGCAGGAAGCCATCTTCCTCGCCCATGAAAAGCACTTCCTTGACGCCCGACAACGTGGCCGCCTTGCGCTGCTCAATCTGGCGCATGGCGATCAGTTGATTGCGCGTGATCTCCGGGTTGTGATTGCCCTTGTCGCCGTTGGTCAGCACCATATAGGTGACTTCGATGCCCAAATTCGCCATTTGGATACAGACGCCTGCACAGATAAAGTCGGCGTCATCGGGATGCGCCACAATCACCAGAGCGCGCTTCACATCTGACCAATCCGGGGAGCTGTTAAAAGAGTTGTCACTCATAAGTCGAGCCGCTTTCTCCCTACAAAAAAGAGCCTCTGCATGTGCAGAGGCTCTTTTGGATACATTACTACAAAGACAGGTCGCTGCACTGTCCGACTCTTACCAACCAAGATTGGACTAGCCAAAGACGGGACAGTGCGGAACCACTGCTCTGGCTACTTGCCCATTGCCGAGTAGCCAGGGCCTTCAGTAAAGAAGAGCGCGTTCAATTCCGTGGTGTACTGGTATTCCTCCGGCAAGTCTTCCTCGGGCAGGATGGCTTCAACCGGGCATTCGGGCACACAGGCGCCGCAATCGATGCACGTGTCAGGGTCGATATAGTACCAGGGCCATTCATCTTCTGGTTGGCCCGGAACAATGCATTCAACTGGACAGACTTCTGCACAAGCGCCATCGCGGATGCACAGGTCAAAAATCACATGCGTCATGAAAAACCTCCTAAGCAATACAATCTATTGGCGTCAGACATCATTGATAAATTTGATAAATCGGACAAGACGTGCTGGATGAACTGGGTGGATTCTCACTGACCACTTTGTGCCATGAAGCACAATCTTGTTCGGATTGTACTGACGTTTTTCACAAATGTCAACTGATTTGGCTTGATTTAGCTCAACTCTGTGGACTGCGTTTTGCACCCATTCTTTAACTTTCGGCCACAGCAGTGAGGGCATCAACATCCAAGATGGTAATCCGTTTTCGTCCGATGTCAATATAGCCGGTGCTTTTGAGATCGTTTAGCACCTGGGTGGCCGTTTCGCGATAGGTGCCCACGCTTTCCGCCAAATCCTGATGCGTGAGGCCAGTAATATCGTTGCTGCCCTGTTCTTCGGCAAGACGCAGCAACAGGCTGGCCAGCCGCGCCGGAATGCCCTTGAAGGCCATGTTCTCCAGATGTTCCTCGGCTTCGCGCAGACGGCGGCCGGTGCTGTCCAGGATGCGGAGCGCCACCTGCGGTTTACCCAGGATCAGCCGTTCAAGATCATCGCGGCTCATCACACAAATCAGACAATCCTCGACCGCTTCGGCAAAAGTATTGTGCATCTTGGTGCCGAGCAGCGCCATTTCGCCAAATAGCGTATGCGCGCCCAGCGTCGTAATGACAAGCTTTTTCCCCTCCGGGCTGATGCGGTAGAGTTGCACCTTGCCTTCTTTGAGAATGAAGAGCACTTCACCCAGCTCTTCCGGACGATAGAAAACGCGCCCTTTGGGCACAGTGCTCATGGTGGTGATGCGATTGAGATCTTCCATCTCGCGCGGGGAAAGGTCTTGAAAGACCGCCAATTCTGACAGATACCGCATCTTTTCAGCCGGCTGTGCAATCGTTGTTGTTTTTTCGTCCACGGTTATGTAGTCCTTCAGTTGTCCATCCTGTGAAATCGGATATGCACTGAACCAAATTATGGGGCGGATGGAACCAAAACGCAAGTCACCGTATCCTTTTAATCTTTGCTCCGTCATATTTGGCATCACCCTCATTTATCACCAATCCAAAACGGAGTCGAACCATGGAAGAAGAAAGCGGTTACTCAGGTATTTTTTACATGATGCTGATCATCGGTATTGTCGGTGTTTTGGGATTTTTCCTGGTGGCCGCGGGCGCGGCAGGCGGGATGTAGTCGCATTGGGGGAATCTCCTGTGAAATAAATGGCGGTCACTCTCCAGTGACCGCCATTTGTGACTTTCCTCTTGTTTCTTCCTCTGTCTGGAGGTTGGGCGCCATCCAGACAGAGGAAAGCCTCACTGCTTACCGGTTAATCAGCGGCAGGAAGATCTGAGCAGTCCCTGCATTGGCATCCAGTTCGACCGCATCGTTGATGATCAGCGATACATTCTGCGCAGCGTCCTTGAACTGCGCATAGACGATGCAGGCGTCGCCTGGGTTGCACGCCAGCGTCCAATTCTTGGTGGGCGTCACCTTCTCCCAGACCGCGCCGCTCATGTCCTCGCTGTTGGAGATGCGCATCTCCACCCCGCCGCTCACCTCGTTGATCAGCTGCGACAGGATGTCGGTCTGATGCGCGGCCGCGCCCTGCGCCGCGCCATTCAACACACGGTCGGTGGCGCTGATGTTGAGCACGACCTGCTTGGAGAATACAACCTCCTTGCCATTCTCAATCAGTATGGCGCCCGTCGGCATGTCGGGGTCAGCCTTTGGCGTGACAGCCACCGGGTCGCTGATATCGCCGACGGCATCGCCATTGACGCCCTGCAGCCGCACATAGTAGGTCGTATCGTTCATCAAGCCGGTGACGGGGAAGTTCCCCTGCTGTCCCATGTTAAAGGGCGTTCCCAGCACCTTGACATCTGTGGAGAGGTAGCCAACCATGTTCGTGTAGGAGAGCGGGTAGCTCCAGTCGATCATGATCAGGGTGTTGAGCGGGCGCACGCGAATCTTGCCGATATCACGCACTTTGTCGTCCTTGGGGTCAAGCGGATTGCGCCCGTTCTTGACCTCGGAGCCGTCGTTCTCGCCGCCATTGTCGGTGTCAGCGCGGCAGGGACGCGTGCCTAGTTGCAGCTCTTCAGCGTTGCTCAGCCCGTCGCCGTCTGGGTCGCCGCGACGATCATCTTCACCGACGATCAGCTTGCAACGTCGCTCCCAGTCATCGGGCATGCAGTCTTTGTCGCTGTCGTTCTGGCCACCGCACTGCTGGTCCGGCTTGGGCCCCTTGATCCAGAAGCCGCCGTTCCACTCGCGCCACAGGGTATTGGCCGGGTTGGCGGGGTCTTTGACCAGCGCCAGGATGCGCACGCTGTAGCCGCCGCCATAGACTGTCTGCCCAAAGCGCGCGCCGTAGATGTTGTCGCCAGCCGCGCCGTCGTTGTTGGCGCCGTCGTCCTTGAGCGCAATCACGTGCGTGCTGGCCGGTCCTTCCACCAGCGCGGCCATGGCTGTGGCCGGCAGCGTGCCGTTCTTGTCGAGCAGCGTGCCGATGATCGTCACTTCGTTGCCGGCCTCGCCCTGGTTGGCGGCGAGACCCAGCAGGCGCCCTTCGAGTTGAATCGTCGATTGCACCGACACATTCATGATGAAGGCGTAGGGCGCGCCGTTAGCCACGGCGTCCGCATCCGTAGGGGCTGCCGTGGCATCCACGGTGGCAGCCATCACTTCCTCGCCGGCAGGCGCGTCGCTGGTGTTGCCTTCGCCTGCCAGGCCGATGCAAATGGTCGGGTAGTAGTAGGTGCGGAAGCGCCACGGGCCTTCAGCCGGATTGTTCACGACCAGCACATCGTCGAAGCGATTGTTGCGGATGTCCCAATCGGCTGGCGTCACCCCTTTGAGTGGCGGGCTGATCGGGATCCAACGATCCTTTTGCGGATCCATGCCCGGCATGAGCACGTCAACCTTGCGCGCGTCGCTGTTGGTGCAGCCTTCGTCGTCGGGCTGCTTGCCGGCCACGACCAGGCGCAGTTGGTTAACGCTTTTGTCGATGATGATTCCCATCTCCTTGACGCTGTTCTGATTGTCATAGGCTGGCACATCGGTGTAGTTCATGTTGATGACGCGCGCCGCCCCCTGCGCCTCGGTGTCGAAGTAGTCGTAGACGTTCGCCAGCCCCAACTGCCCCGGCAGATAGGAGGCCGCCATCACTGCCGACGCTTCGACCGGCAGGTTCAGCGCGTCGAAGGCCGCAATTTCGCTGGCGCTGGCGGCCATTACACTCGAGCCGCCGCCGCTCGTCGCCACCGGGCGGTAGATGCCGCCGGTGTCTGCTGCGATCTGCGCCATCAGGCTGCCGGGCGCTTCCGGGCCAAAGGCGATGGTGTTGACCACCACGCCGGAAGCCAGCAGACCGCTGCGCATGTCGGCGTAGAGCGGCTTGACATTTTCCTCGCCGTCGGAGAGCAGGAAGATGTGCTTGGGATTGGTGTTGCCTGGCACGGCCACCAGCGCGTCCTTGGCTGCGTTGAGACCGGCGCCCACCGGCGTCCACAGCCGCGCGCTGATGTTGTTGATCTGCGTGCGGGCGATGCCGATCACCGCGCTGAGGTTGCCGGCGTTGAGATCCGTGCGCGGCAGCAGCGTGCGGATGTCCAGCGGGCAGTTGCCGTCGCCGCCGGGCAGACCGCAGCCTGCCGGGTTGTCGAAGGCCGACCAATCCTGCACGAGCAGGCGGTCGCCGGCGCGCAGCAGGTCGGCCACGACCTGGCCGGCGCGCTTGGCATTGGTGAGCCGCGTGCCTTCGCCGATCACATCTTCGGTGTTCATCGAGCCGCTGGCGTCAAAGCTCAGCGCAATGTCACTGTTGCCCGGCGCCACGTAGAGCAGCGCGTTGCTCTCTGTATCGGAGATGCTGCCGTCAAGCGTGACGCGGAAGTCGACAAAGGTCGTGCCCGCTGGCTTGACGGGCGGCAGCAACACGGCCCAGTATTCGTTGCCTACTTCCTGGAAGGTGCCGGGCACGACTGTGATAGGGTCGCCCCCAGCGCTGAAGGTAAAGCTGCTTTCCTGCAAGCCACGGATCGGGCTGGCGCCGTCGCTCACACTCCAGCGGGCGAGAAAGGCAATGGGGCTGGCCGGGTCGCCGACGAGCGCGAAGTTGACCTGTCGCGGCTCCAGGATGTTGATGGTCGGCGTAACGCAGGTGAAGTTGACCGTGTAGTTGTAGTTGCTGGCAAAGCTGTTCACCGCCGCTGCCAATCGGTTGTGAATGCCGGCCGCAGCAAAGGTGCGCACGAAGTCCTCGCCAATCTTGGCCGAGCGCAGCACCTTGGTCGGCGCCGAGGTCTTGGCCGCCATGAAGTTGATGCCAAGCTGCGCGCCCGACGCCCCGTCGACTTCCATCTGCAGGTATGGGCAACCTGCTTGCGGCGTCACCTGATAGTAGCGTGCGGCCCAGTCGTCCGGCGTGCTGTCGGGGAAGCTCTGCGTCCCGCCAGCCATGTTGATGTTCTGAGCCAGCGAGGCCAGGTTGCCGTATGCGTTGCCGTCGTCGTCGGTGTAGACCAGTTCAGGCTGCGTCACTGGGTCGGCCCAATCTTTGGCCCAGTTGGCCGCGAAGAAGTTCAGGAAGAACGCGCGCTCGCTCCACTTGCCGCCGCTCAATGTGGGGATCAGCGTGTTGAGCACGTAGAGGTCGTCTTGATTGTCGCACTCGCTGTAGTGAGCGTAGAGCGCGTCCATGTGGTGCCACGGGTCCGCAGGCGTTGCGATCGTGCCCAGTTGCTCGATAAAGTACTTGTTGAAGATGTTGCCGTAGCTCTTGTCATACATCGATTTCGTCGAGTCGTAGGTGCTGCCGCCATAGCCCGTGGCATCGAGCGCAGCATCGACGCTGTCCGCGCCGAGATCCGCGTAGCCTTCGACAAACTCCGAGTCATCGGGGTAGTTGGGCTTCAGGTAGCCGTAGCAGCCGCTGTCATACGAGTATTGCAGATAGTGCTGCGCCTCGTGGTAGACCGTCCACTGGCCGCCGCCGCCACGCACCATCGGCGAGTCAATGCCGATCCAGCAGTTGCCGGAGCTGCCCCAATAGGCGATGCCTGACCAGCCGATGCCATCTTCCATGCGCACGTTGACCATGTTGCCACAGCCAGTGTCATAGAGATGATGGCCGGAGTCGGCAAAGTAGCGCTGCCAGGCTTCCTCGAACCATTCGGCGACCTGTTGCGCTTCGGCGTCGCTGTTGATCCAGTGCTGCAACACATAATCGACGCCGTCTTCGGTGCGGTTGGCCGTTGTCGCGTTTTTGGTGTACCAGACGCGAATGCTTTTGCCGATGCCGCCGACGGTGAAATTGCGCGTGATGCACTCGTCGAGCGTGATGCCGTCGATCACAGGACCGCCGGCGCAGGCCGCATGAATGCCCGCCCCATTGACCTCAACCGCGGGAAGTGGGTCGGATGGCAGCGGCGGGTTGTCGCCGTGCGCCGCCGCTACATTATAGATGCCCAGACAGGCAAACATCACCAGTGCGAGCGAAAGCCATCTTTGGATGTGCATGAGTCTTCTCCTTCTCACGTGTCAGTCGAACCTGTTAAGCTGGATTACTCGGGGTTAAAACCGTGTGGCAGCGATGGAATAGCGATGGCGCACCTCCTTTCACAAAATGCTTGATGGGGGGTGAACCGGCGTTGATGCAGTTCTGCAAAGAAATCAGCAGTGACAGATCGCAGACCCATTGCACCGACGCCCCGTTAGCGTACAGGAGAGGCAGGCGCGCTGCAGTGCCGAGGGCTGCGCCCAAGGTGTGCTTCAGATCACAGATAACCAATAATTGCCATTTGTGGCTGAAGCAGGTAGCGACATAGAGACGATGCGCCTTTTCCTGGAAAGTGCTACTTTGAAAATAGTGCTTGGGCAGTTGTCGGAAGACCGCCATCAAAAGGAAGGAAATAACAAAATGGATACCGAAGTGCGCATCGTCGGGCGCGGCGCCGTACACGCAATGGGCATCTGGTTGGCGACCGTCGAATATAGTTTTGTCCAGAGTGAGTCACAGGATGTTGAAGCAAAGATCTATGTCACGAATGGAGAACGTGATTTGTCAGCCGATTCCATTTTTGCAGAGGAGATGATTTTGGAGTTGGAAGATGAGCGATGGGGACGGATGATCGTCCTTGGTGGCAGCGCCAGCAACGGCGTCTATCGCGTGCGCATCGAAGGTGGGCTATCGGCCTCGTCCGCGCGTAAGGTCTTGACGGATAACGATTGCCATTAAACCCGCGCGGCTGATCGCCACAGTATCTCTCTGGGACGCGATGGCTCGTTGTCCAATCTGTCGCGTGCGTTGCAGGGATCGATCTGCTCCTATCGACCAACTGTCTCTCGGCCACCGCAATGCGTGCGGCGGCTTGATGGACAGCCATACACTCGGTTCTATTGCCTGCCTCAGTTGCTTTCTTCCCCGTTCCAGCGCATCCACCAGATCGATTTCCCAATCCTGTTTGGCGCCGGTTGAACTGCCACGATCCTATTGGTACAATCCTCCTGGAGAAGTCTTGTGCAAATCTTTGCCTTTCTGCGCTGCTGCGTCAAGATATTTGCTCTTGGAATGAATCCGAGGAGAGACTATGCCTAGCAAACACACTGCTCCCGCCCGGGAAGTCATGGCTGCGGCCGCCGCCAACGCGCTCATCAACGAGGCCGCAGCGTATGGCGTAAGTCTGGCGCCGGCCAATCCATCCGACGGCGAACTCTTCTGGCAGGTTATCAACGTCCGCCACTTGAGCGCCGACGAGAATCGCGGCAAGCACAACATTTACGTGCGCGTCCTCGACGAGCAAGGGATGCGCGCGCGCAACCCCGCACTGCGCGCAACTTACACATGGATAGGTCGCCGCGCAGAAGAGGAAGCCCCGCCGCAGCCGCTCGACAAGGGCGATGCTGACATCGGCCATGCTGGTATCGACGTCAACGAAGGGCAGCATATCGCGGTCTGGATCGAAGGCGACGGTCTACCATCGGATCGGGTGGTCAATTTGCACACAGATCACGAAGCCAGCGAGAAGACCAGCGACGGTCAGGACGGCAACACGCGCTTTCACCACTCGTTTCTGGTGACGTTTCAGCGTACACGCCAGCCCGCTGTCCCGCCTGGCGCAGGTGAAACGCGACAGCCCACGCCAGTTGCAACTGAGATCGACGACGCGGCCTATGTGCGCGATGCCGATCCGGTCAAGGACCGCGCTGTACTCCAACCTGGCGCACGCTTCACCAAACGCTGGGTGCTGCGCAACACGGGCGAAACGACCTGGGGTGAAGGCTATCGCCTGGTGCACGCCGCGGGCGAGCGATTGGGCGCGCCGGCAGCGGTCCCCGTCCCCGTCACCCCGCCCGGCGCGGAAGCGACGCTTGCCGTCGAGTTTGTGACGCACGCGGCTTCCAGCGAGCTGCGCAGTGACTGGCGGCTGGCGAACCCGTCTGGCGTCCAGTTTGGCCCGCCAGTGTGGGCGATTGTCTATGCGCCGGAAAATACGGGCAATCTCGCGGCGACTTTCCCGCCGCCCGCTGAACAACTCATCGATGCTGCGCGCATCATCGATTTCAGCGCCAAAGCAGCCGCGGGCTTCTGGAATCGCTATGGCGGGCTGGTGCTCGACGAATGCGCGCGGCTGCACATTGACCCGGCGGACGCAGTCGGCGTCCTGGTCACTGAATCCGCCGGGCAGCCTTTTGGCGCGGATGGCCGTATGCTCATCCGTTTTGAGAACCATCTGTTCTGGCGCTTCTGGGGCGAGGCCAATCCCACGATCTTCAATCAGCACTTTGCCTTTGACCCGCAAGTGACCTGGCAGGGGCACCGCTGGAGCCTTGACGGCGTCACCTGGCTGCCTTGTCATGTCGATAACGCGCAGGAATGGCAGGTCTTCGAGCTTGCGCGCCGTCTGGACGAGAATGCCGCGATCCAGTCGATCAGCATGGGTGCGGCGCAGATTATGGGCTTTAACCATGCGTCCATTGGCTATCCCACCCCGCAGACTATGTTCGCCGCATTCGAGCACGACGCCGGCGCGCAGTTGCGTGCGCTCTTCCGCTTTATGGAAGTGAACAATCTGGTCGACGCGGTGCGCGCCAAGGAGTATCGGCGTTTCGCGCTGGCCTACAATGGGCCAGGCCAGCCTGACTTTTACGCCGGCAAGATGCGCGAATATGCCGCCGCCTTTGCCGCGGTGCGTCCTGCCGCGATCAGCGCGGCCGGCATGGCGCTGGATGAACAATTGGTCTCGCCCCCTGCGACGCCACAGCCAACTTCGCCCAAGCCTGGCGTGCCGCTGGCCAAGGCTGACCCACAGCTCTACGCCGCGTGGCGCACACACATCGAAAACGGCTTCAAGAACAATGAAATCATGTTCGGCCGCGTGCTTGCAGCCTTTATGAACCCCTACTGGACAACGGTGTGGATGTATCGCATTCTCTTTGGCGTGGGCGTCGCCGCGTTCGTAGTCGCGGCGCTGATCGCGCTGCTTCAGAACAACGTTGTTACGACGCTGGTCTTTGGCGGGCTGAGCGTCGCGGCTTTCCTCGGCTACTTCATCAGCCGTCCGTTGCAGGCGCTGGAAGAAAACCTCCAGTTCATCACCTGGCTAGGCATCATCTACAACAGCTACTGGACGACGCTCGTTCAATCACAGGATCCCGATGTCTATATCGACGAGGTCAGGCAGGCCACCGACGACACGATCAGCCGCATCAAAGATCTGATGGAAAAGCACGCCGAGCGCAGTGGCGCGCGCCCGAATGTGAAAGAATAGGGTCAGGCTACCCCCGGCGTTATTCGCCAAACGCTCGATTTCGGGTATCCTGTCTTATATGCGAATCCTTCACGTGACGCAGCGCTACCTGCCAGCCATCGGTGGCGCCGAGCTTTATCTTGCCGGCGTATCCACACGTCTGGCCGCGGATGGGCACGCGGTCACGGTGGTCACCACCGATGCGCAGGATTTTGAGCTGTTCTGGCAGCCACGTGCGCGCCGCATCTCAGCGCCGGAATCCGTGATCGACGGCGTGCGCGTGTTGCGCTTTCCCGTGCGCCACCTGCCCGCGCCACAACTGAGCTATCCTGCCATGCGGCGGCTGCTGTGGCTGCTGGCAAAGATGCCGTGGCCGCCCGCCGCCTGGCTGCAACAACTGGCGCGCTTTACCCCCTGGACGCCCGAACTTTTCACCTGGCTGGCACAAACAACTGAAACGTTCGATGTGGTGGCAGGGATGACGATCGTCTTCGAGCCGCTGATCCTGGCAGCACAGCACTTCGCACGCCAGCGTGGGATGCCATTCGTGATCTATCCGCTGACCCATCTCGGTGTGGGGCCGGCGCCCGGCAACGACGCGGTCAGCCGTTTTTACACCATGCGCCACCAGGTCGATCTGGTGCTGAACAGCGCGTTTCTCATCGCCATCAACGAGGATGAAGCTGATTTCTACCGGGCGCGCGGGCTGGCCCCTGATCGCACCCTCGTCGCCGGGCCGGGCATCGAACTTGCGGAGCTGGCCGGCGGGGATGGCGCACGTCTGCGCCAGCGTTTTGGGCTGGAAGGGCCTGTGGTGGGCGTGCTGTCGGCGATGGCCTACGACAAGGGCACGGTGCACGTTGTCGAAGCTGTGCGCGCCCTGTGGCGGCAAGGATGCGCGGTCGACCTCGTGCTCGCCGGCGCTGTGCTGACGCAATTCCAGCAATACCTGGACACGCTGCCAGCAGATGAACGCAGCCGCATCGTGCTCCTGGGGCCTGTGGATCATCAGACCAAGCTTGATTTGCTCGCTGCCATTGACATGCTGGCGCTCCCTTCACGCACCGACTCATTTGGCATCGTTTTCCTGGAGGCGTGGGCATACGGCAAGCCAGTCATCGCGGCCGAGGCGTGGGGCGTCCGCACGGTTATCAATGCTGGTCAGGATGGCCTGCTGGTTCCCTTTGGCGATGTCGAGGCGCTTGCGCGCGCGATCCGTATGCTTGCGGCTGACGCCGCCCTGCGCCGGCGACTGGGCGAAACCGGCCGCGCCAAGGTGCAGCGCCAGCATACATGGCAGCACAAATATCCACGTATTCAGCAGGTCTACGCGCGGCTCAGCCAGGAAGGGAGCCGCGCGGCGTGAGAGTCCTGAACCTGGTGCATCAATATCTCCCGGAATATGTCGGGGGCGTTGAGCTCTACACCCAGTCGCTCGCCCATGAATTAGTGCGGCGAGACTGGGAGGTCGGCGTCTTTTATCGCTCCTATTGCGCTGCAAATACACTCACCGTCAGCAGTGAAAGCGCCAGCAGTGAGAGTGCTGGCAGTGAAAGCGCCAGCAGTGAGAGCGCCAGCAGTGAGAGCGGCGGCAGTGAGAGCGGCGGCGACAGAGGCAGTGTCGTTACGTTTGCGGCCGCGGATGGCGCGCTGGCGCCCACGCCGCGCTTTCTGGCAACCTGGCGGCAACCCGCACTCCACGCGCACTGGCTGGCCGTGCTGGAGCAGTTTCCGCCCGATCTTGTTCATGTGCAACACCTGATGGGGTTGCCCACCTCCTTGCTCGATGTGCTGCGCGCGCGGCGCATCCCCTATATTGTCACCTTGCACGACTATTGGTGGCAGTGCGCCAACGCCAACTTGCTGACCAACTACGACGCGACGCCCTGTGATGGGCCGCAAGCTTACCTCAACTGTACGCGCTGCGCGGTCGCCCGCGCCGGCTCGACCGCAACGTGGGGCGCGGCGCCGCTGCTCTGGGGGCTGCTCGCGGATCGCAACCGGCGTCTTCATCCCTTGCTCGCACGCGCGGCCGCGTTGCTCACGCCCTCCGAATTTGTGCGTCGCTGGTATGCGGCGCACGGCGCGCCGGCGCGCCATCTCCAGGCGGTGCGTCTAGGCGTGACTCCCCCGCCACAGCCCGTGGTGCGCCGCAAGTCGCCAGACGCTGGCGTGAATCTGCTTTATCTGGGCGGGCTGGCGCCCAACAAAGGCGTGCACGTCGTGCTGGAGGCGCTGCGCGGCGTCACGGGCGCGATCCGGCTCTCCATTGCCGGCGACGAAACTGCCAACCCGGCTTATGTCTCCACTTTGCGCCATCTTGCTGATGCGCGCGTCGCGTTTCTGGGGCGGTTGACCCGCGCCGAGATCTGGCGGGCATTAGCCGCCGCCGACGCTGTGGTAGTCCCCAGCCTCTGGCACGAGACCTTCTGCTTCGCCGCGCACGAGGCATTGACCGCGGGCGCACCGGTGTTGGCTTCGGCAATGGGCGCGCTCACCGATGCGATCCGCGATGGCGTCGATGGGTTGTTGCTGGCGCCGGGCGATGTCGAGGTTTGGCGCGCTGCGCTGCAGTCACTGGTCGATGCGCCTGTCCGCCTCGCCACGTTGCGCGCCGGCATCGTTGCGCCGCGGCAACTTGCCGAACACGTTGACCAGATCGAAGCCATCTATCATGAAATCCTTGCAGGAGCCGCATGAACTTTCTCTTCGCTGGGATCAGCCTGGGCTTCGCCGCCGGGATCAGCCCCGGCCCGTTGCTGACGTTGGTGATCACCAGGACGCTGGAGCGCGGGCTGGCCGCGGGGCTGCGCGTCGCGATGGCGCCGCTGCTCACTGATTTGCCGATTATCCTCATCACCGTCCTCTTTTTCAACGTGCTGCCGCCTGGGCTGGAAACAGTGCTTACGGTCGGGGGCGCGCTCTTTGTGCTTTATCTGGCGTGGGAGATTGTGCGCGACGCCCGCCACGCACACCTGGTCACGGGGAAGGTGGCGTCCAATGCAAACGCGGCCTCGGACATCTGGCGGGGGATGATGGTGAATCTGCTGAGTCCGCATCCGTGGTTGTTCTGGATCGGCGTGGCTGCTCCCCTCCTGACCCGCGCTTGGCAGACCAGCGCTTGGTCCGCGGCCGGGTTTCTGGTTGGCTTTTACGGGCTGTTGATTGGGAGCAAGGCGCTGGTTGCCGCAGGCGTAACCGGCGGACGCCGTTTTCTCAACGATCAGTGGTATCAGCGCCTGCTCCTGGCAAGCGCTTTGTTGCTGGCGATATTCGGCGTGCGGTTGTTGTGGCAGGCGGTTGGGCCAATTGTGGGGTAGAATGGTTGGAGGGGCGA
>JACSRH010000378.1 GCA_014879855.1 Caldilineaceae bacterium
ACTTGAAAATAGTTTCTTAACGCAAAGGCGCGGAGAAGCAGAGGCGCAAAGGCATTTTCATGTTCGATTATGCGCCGCAGGGGCATGGACACTGTTTGAAAAGTCACGGCTGCCGGTCAACCGATGGGATAAGCTGCTTGAGTTTGGCATTTTAGCGAGTAGGAAGAGGCAACAACTGGTCTGAAAACGGGTCAGGTTCTGCTGGCAGCAAGGACAGAATTGGAAAGAGCGTCCCAAAGCGCCTCATTTTCAGGCCAGTTGTTGTGCGACCGGGTCCAAGTGGCCTGGAAATCCGGGTGGCGCCACATTTCAGAGCGGAAAGCGCGCCAGAGGGTGTTGAAAGACCATCGTTTGGTTGTGGTGCGCCCGCGTCCCGGCGTTCTGGCGCCGCAGTCATTGCCCCAGGCGCGGAAGCCAGCGAGCATGATGAGGGCATAGACCCAGACCGACCATTGTAAGGTTGCCAGCGCATCACGGGCCAGAAATCCGTGAATATCTCAAGACGCCTGGTCTCGGACTCAGGCTTGTTGCACTGCCCGCTTACACTCCCGATTCAATCCTGACGAGGCCATCTGGGACTGGATTCGCAAAGACGTGACCGCAAATACCTGCTTTGGCACGGCCGCCAAAGTTCGCAACAAGATTGATGCTTTCTTGGCTGGGTTGACCCATCGCACCGATGAGGTTAAGCAGTGTTGCCGCAGGGAACTGCAAGCCCGCGCTGATGCTCTTGCCACCTCTCCCGTACTGCCGGCCGTTCGGACAAGTCATGTAAATCCCACCATGCGACCAGTTTAGAAGCGTCAAACCGTTGCCTACCAAACAAAAGGAGTTGATCATGGATGCTACCACAGTTGTTGAGAAGGTCGTGATTCCAGAAGGGGCAGCCAAAGCAGATGTGCGAAGTCTCTATGAAGTATTGGCAAGCGTGCCAGACCGACGCAAGCCACGCGGGAAGCGGTGCTCGTCGGCGCTGGTGTTGACGCTGCTCAGCGAGCGACTTCGACCCTGGCTCCCAGAGCAACACGCCAAGCAGGTCATCAAGACCATGGACGCTTGACTATCCGTTCCCTGCGCACCAGTTGCCAGTTGAATGACTGTACCAATGCCGCGTCACGGCAGAGCAAAGTCTAAATTTTACACCCTTTCAATCGTCGCCCGCGACCAACTCCGGCATGGTGATCTCGATCTGGTTGCGTTCTCCGTCAGTGAGGATGAAGTACTCCGCCGAGTCGGAGAGCGCGATCCAGCTTGCCTCGATGATGTTGGTCGAAGCGCCGACGGTCGTCCACTGGCGGTCGCCGTCGCTGAAGTCGATCAGGACGCGCGTCATGGCCGCGGTGCCGCTGTTACTGTCGAGGATGCGCACCTTGTAATCGGTTAAATGCACAGCACGCAGACGCGGATAGAAGGGCATGATCGCCTTGCGCAGCGCACGGTTGAGCGCGTTGACTGGCCCGTTGCCCTCCGCCACTTCGTGGAAAATGCGCGCGTTCACCCGCACTTTGACCGTCGCCTCCGAGAACATGCCGCGGCCAGCGCGATGTTCTACGGCCGCGGTGTAGTCGATCATCTCGAAGGGCTGCTGATAACCGGGTCTCGCTCTGCGCAGCATCAGGTCGACGCTGGCTTCGGCGCTCTCGAAGGCAAAACCGGCGTTCTCCAGCTCTTTGATCTGCTGCAAGATGCGCCGTTCTTCCTCCTTGCTCAGCCCCTCAAGCCCGAACTCTTTGCGCTTGGTGGCAATGTTGTCCTTGCCGCTCAGCTCGCTGACGAGCACACGCGTCTCATTGCCGATCAGCGCGGGGTCGATGTGCTGGTAACTCATCACATACTTGACCACGGCGTTGACGTGGGTGCCGCCCTTGTGTGCAAACGCGCTCTGTCCGACAAAGGGTTGATGCATGTCGGGGTGGAGATTCGCCATCTCGCTGACATAGCGGCTCAGCTCGACCAACTCCTTCAGATTCTCCTCTGGCACGCAGTCGTAGCCCATCTTGATCTGCAGGTCGGGGATGATGCTGATCAGATTGGCGTTGCCGCAACGCTCGCCGTAGCCGTTCACCGTGCCCTGCACCTGCGCGCAGCCGCGGCGCACCGCCTCCAACGTGTTGGCGACGCCCGTTTCGCTGTCGTTGTGCGCGTGGATGCCGAGGGTGATGTGGGCGAGTTGCGCGGGGCGCGGGGCAGTGGGGGTCTCTTGGCCCAGCACCTCCCGGCGCACCGCGTCCACCGCCTCGGCGATCTGCCAGGGCAGGCCGCCGCCGTTGGTGTCGCACAGCACGATGCTGTCGGCGCCGCCCAGCAGCGCGGCCTTGAGCGTGGCAAGCGCGTATTCCGGGTTGGCAAGGTAGCCGTCGAAGAAGTGCTCGGCGTCGTACACAACCTCTTTGCCGTGCGCCTTGAGAAACCGCACGGTCTCGCGGATCATGCGCAGGTTCTCGTCCAGCGTCGTGCGCAGCACTTCGGTGACATGAAGATCCCAGGTCTTGCCGAAGATCGTCACGACCGGCGTGCTGGCGCGCAGCAGGAGGCGCACCTGCTCATCGTCGGCCGGTTCGACGCCAGCTTTGCAGGTCGAGCCAAAGGCCGCCAGCCGCGCATGAGCAAGCTCAAGCTCGCTCTGCGCACGTTCGAAGAACTCGATGTCCTTGGGGTTGGACCCTGGCCAGCCGCCCTCGATGTAGCTCATGCCGAACTCGTCCAGCCGCCGCGCAATGCGCAGCTTGTCGTCGCAACTGAGCGACACGCCTTCGCCCTGCGTGCCGTCGCGCAGGGTCGTGTCGTATAAGATCACTTTTTTCGGTTGCATGTTCGATTCTCTCTCAATATCTTAGGAGATTAGAGATTAGAGATTAGAGATTGGAGATTGGAAATTCTACGAGTGCTACACGACCCCTACTCTCCAATCTCCTAATCCCCAATCACCTAATCTCCAATCTCCTAATCTCCAATTACGTCAGCAATACTCTCCAACACCTGATCGGGCCAGATGCCGCGACCGAGATCCTCTTTGCGGAAGCGTCCGGTTTTGACCAGCCACCCTTGAATGCCCATACGTTTGGCGCCGCGCACGTCGATCTCGATGTCGTCGCCGATCACGGCAATGCGCTCACGCGGCAGCATCAGGTCGTCGAGCATCATCTGAAAGTACGCTTCACTTGGCTTGCCCACGACAATGGCGTTCGTTTCGGTGGCGTATTCGAGCGCCATGACAAATGGGCCCGCGTCAAGATACAGGCCATCCGGCGTGCGCCAATGTCGCTTCTTGTGCAGCGCAATGAGCTTGGCGCCGGTGAGCAACGCCCGGAACGCACGGTTGAGCCGCGCAAAGGTGAAGCTGGCGCCCAGGTCGCCCACCACCACATACTCCGGCGTTTCTTCATCGACGTCGAGGCCGTTGAACTCCAGTTGCGCATCCGGCAAGAGCAGTGGAAAGTAACTCTTCGTCTTCTGTTCCTGCAAGAAGCGGGCGGCCACATAGGTCGCGGTGTAGAGTTCATCCAGGCTGACGTCGAAGCCTTTGGCGTGGAGATGTTCGAGCAGCGTGTAGCGACAGTAGATGGTGGTGTTGGTCATCACGCGGAAGGGAATCTGCCGGGCGCGCAGGGTGTTGATCACCGCTGTCGCGCCCGGTATCACCTCGTCGCCCAACATGAGCACGCCGTCAATATCGATCAACAAGCCGTCAATGGTGGAGAGCAAATCCGTCAAAGCACACCTCACCCTGTGTTCTGAAGCCCGGCGGCAATGCCGTTCACGGAGCTGAGCACGGCCGCCGTCAACTGCTGCCGGCGGCCGGCATTGCGTTCGGTCTTGAGCTTCTGCAACAACGCCACCTGAATGTAATTCATCGGATCGACGTATGGATTGCGCACCTTGATGCTGCGTCGCAAAACAGGCTCCTTGGCCAGCAGTTGATCTTCCTCCACCACCAGCAGCACCAATCGCTCCGTGCGTTGAAACTCGTCCAGGATGTCCGAGAAGATCGCGGTGCGCGTGGCGTCATCGGTCAGCTCCGCGTAGAGCGAGGCGATCTCCATATCGGCCTTGGCCAGCCCCATCTGCACGTTGTCGATCACCGTGCCAAAGAGCGGCCACTCCCGGTACATCTCGCGCAATGCCGCCAGCTTCGACGCGTCCTGATCAGCGGCGCACCATTGTTCCAACGCCGTGCCAACGCCGTACCAGCTTGGCAGACTGACGCGCGATTGCGTCCAGGCAAACACCCACGGGATCGCGCGCAGATCGCTGATGCCCTGCGTGGCTTTGCGTCGCGCAGGGCGCGAGCCGATGTTGAGCGCGCCGATATGGTCGATCGGCGTTGCTTCATGGAAATAGGTGATAAATTCAGGCTGAGTCACCAGCGCGCGATACTTGTGAAACGCGATGTCGCTCAAGGCATCCATGCGTTGCGCCCACGCCTCTTCCTGGGCAAAGCGCGGACGCCGGCCCGCGGTCAGCAGGACGGAGTTGACCAACTGCTCCATGTGCCGCCGCGCCAGCGCCATATTAGCGTAGCGTGTGCTGATCACCTCGCCCTGTTCGGTCAGGCGCACGCGTCCGCGCACCGATTCGGGCGGCTGCGCCAGAATGGCGCGATTGGCCGGGCCGCCGCCGCGCCCCAGTGTGCCGCCACGCCCGTGAAAGAGCGTGAGCTTGACGCCATATTGGTCACAGACGCGCGCCAGCGTGCGCTGCGCCAGAAAGAGCATCCAGTTGGCGCGCAGATAGCCGCCGTCCTTGTTGGAGTCGCTGTAGCCGATCATGATCTGCTGACGCTGGCCGCGCAGCTCGAGATGGCGTCGATAGGCCGCGTTTTCAAAGAGCGCGGCCATGATCTGCGGCGCGGCGTCGAGGTCGCTCACCGTCTCGAAGAGCGGTGCAATGTCGATGCGCCCCAATAGGCCCGCGTCTTTTGCCAGCAGCAGCGCTTCTAGCACATGGCTGGCGGTGTTGGTCATGCTGATGATGTAGGTCTGCACCGCGTCTTCGTCGATCTCATCTTTGGCGCGGCGCATCAGACGCAAGAGGGCCACGGTTTCGTTGGTCGGCGCCGAGAAGTGAAGCTGCGCGGTGAGGGGGCGCGCGTTGCCGATCTCGCGCGTGAGCACGTTGAGCTTGTCAGCCTCGGCCAGCGCCTGATAATCGGCAAAGATGCTGTAGCTGGCGAAAATTTCAGCCACGGCTTCGCGTTGGCGCGCCGAATGCTGGCGCATATCGAGCGTGGCCAGGTGAAAGCCAAAAACTTCGACCTGCCGGATCAGCGCGGCCAGGCGTCCGCGCGCCAGTCGTTCGCCGTTGTTCGCCAACAGGCTGCGTTCGATGATGCGCAGGTCGTGCATGAACTCGTCGACATTGCGATACGCGCGTGGATTGCGTGCGCGGTCATCCCACGGACGCTCGTTTTCGGTGCGCGTCGCGCGCAGCCGGCGAAACATCATGATCAGCTTCTGGCGATACGGCTCCATGCGAAAGCGCTCCAGCACCTCGACCTCGTTTTCCGGCACGATCTTGAAATCAGCGACAATGCTTTCACGCAATTCATCGCTGATCTCCACGCGCGTGACCGCGGGAATGAGATGCTGATAGAGATCGTCCACCGCGAGGTTGTACTGCTTGAGCACCGTCTCTTTCATGGTGCGCAGCGTTTCTTCCGTCACGGCCAGCGTCACAAAAGGATTGCCATCACGGTCGCCGCCGATCCAGGAGCCGTAGCGCAGAAAAGGCGGAATGCGGAATTGGGCGCCGGGGAAGACCTCGGCCAGGACGCGTTCCAGTTCCTCGTAGATCTTGGGGATGAGGTGGAAGATCGTCACCTCAAAGAAGTAAAGCCCCGTGCGCACCTCATCCAGCACTGTCGGCGGGCGGTCGCGCGTCTCATCACTCTGCCAAAGCAGTACGATGTCTTCGCGCAACTGCTCCATCAGTTCACGCTCCTCACTTGGCAGCAGACCCGGCGTGGTGATCTGTTCAAGGGTGTCGCTGAGCGTTGACAGCTTGGCCAGGATGGTCTGGCGTTTGGTCTCGGTCGGGTGCGCGGTGAGCACCGGCACGATAAACAATTCGTCCAGGATATGCTGAACTTCCGCCTCCGACAAGCCTTCGTCGCGCAGCTTGGCAACTGATTCGGCCAGCGTCTCGCGCATCGGCACGCCGGTCATCTGCGCCTCGCGCGCGCGGTCGCGCAGAATCTCGACGCGCTGCTCGTCCTCGGCCAGGTTGACCAACTGAAAGTAGGTGGTAAACGCCTTGAGCACGGCGAGTGCGCGCGGCAGGTCGTCGATCAGCCCCGGCATCAGCGCCTTGATCGCCGCGCCTGCAGCCGGATCCCCCGTGCGCCAACGCTTCGAGAGCGCACGAATCTGCTCCTCCAGCTCGAAGATGTCATGGCCTTCCTGTTCGATGATCGTCTCGCCCAATACGTTGCCGAGCAGGTGGATGTTTGCGCTGAGACGCTGTTGCTGGAGTTCGTTCATATTCTCGCCGCCACCAAATCCCCCATCATCGTCGCGCCCACGACTTCACTGCCCGCATCGGCGATGTCGCCGGTGCGCACGCCCGCGGCCAGCACGTCGTCCACCGCGCGCTCGACGGCCGCGGCTTCGGTCTCCAGCCCCAGACTATGACGCAGCAGCATCGCCACGCTCAGGATCGTCGCCAGCGGGTTGGCAATGCCTTGCCCGGCGATGTCGGGCGCGCTGCCGTGGATCGGCTCGTAGAGGCCGAGCGGCAGGTTGTGGCCGTTGCGCAGGTCGCCCAGGCTGGCGGAGGGCAACATGCCCATCGAGCCAGCCAGCATCGACGCTTCGTCTGTCAAAATGTCGCCAAAGAGGTTTTCCGCCACGATCACATCGAACGTTGCGGGCCGGCGGATCAAATGCATTGCCATTGCATCGACCAGCACATGCTCCAGCGTCACGTCGGGATATTCCTGCATCACCTCGACAGTGACGCGGCGCCAGAGCCGGCTGGAGGCGAGCACGTTGGCTTTGTCCACACTCGTGAGCTTCCTGCGCCGCGCGCGCGCGGCCTCTGCGGCCAGCCGCACAACGCGCTCGATCTCCGGGCGCGTGTAGAGCATCGTGTCGTAGGCCTCGTAGCCGGCGTCGCCCGCCTCCTGGCGCGGACCAAAGTAGGCGCCGCCCGTCAACTCGCGAATCACGAGCATGTCCGTTCCTTCCAACACCGATTCTTTGATGGTGCTGGCGTGGATCAACTCCGGCTGCAGCTTGACCGGGCGCAGGTTGGCAAAGAGGTTGAGCGCCTTGCGGATGGCGAGCAGCCCGCGCTCCGGGCGATCGACCGCGGTGGGGATGTCCCATTTTGGCCCGCCGACCGCGCCCAACAGCACGGCGTCAGCTTGCAGGCAGGCAGCGACCGTCTCGTCGGGCAGGCTCGTGCCTTTTTGGTCAATAGCGCAGCCGCCCATCAGGTGATGGTCGTAGGCAAACGCGTGGCCAAACCGCTGGCCGACCACGTCCAGAATTTTCTTGGCTTCGTTGGTCACTTCCGGGCCGATGCCATCACCGGCGAGCACGACGATCCTGGCTTGCATGAGAATAGTTCCTCTATCGCTGCGAGTGGATAAAGCACGGAGACGCAAAGGGCAAGGAATGGCTCCTTACATCTCTGCGTCTCCGCGTCATTGCGTATTGGTTGGCCGGTATAATACGTCAGAGTGCGCCAGATCGCCAGAACCGTGGCGGAAGGATCAACAAATCACACGGGCAATTGCGCCGAGTCCCAGGCAAAGAAGGTGACCGCGCCGGTGAGCTGCATGGCCAGGGTGGTGGCCAGCCTCAGCCGCTCATGGATGTCTGTAGCTGCGTAAAAAGCGCGCGCCGTCGCCCCCGCGGTCGGGTCAAGCGCGTCGAGCGCGCGCAGCAACTCCTTCTGACGCGGCAAGTGCTGATTGTGCGCCAGAAAGGCATACTCGACCAGATGGCTGACCGCGCTGCCCAGGATCAGTGATGCACACGCCGCGTCGACGTCCACGATATCGCGCGCGTTGTCCAGCGCATCAACAATGAGATAGCGACGCCAGAGCAGCGCATCATCACTGGGCGCAGGGAGTTTTGCCAGCCATGCCGCGGCTTCTGTGCGCAGCGTCTGCACAGCCGGGTCGCGGTCAAGCACGATGAACCCTGTGGTCAGGATGTGCGCCGTGATCGGGCGCGCCGCGGCGTGCTCGTCTTCAAAGTAGCGGCGCACCTGCTGGGGCGGATTGATAAAAATTTCAAAGGGCACGCCTGCGTAGCGCCGCTGCAACCGCTGGCGATAGGGCGCGTGATGCAGCACATAGAGGTCGATGTCGCTGGTCGGCCCGCCCTGCCCGCGCAGCACGCTGCCCGCGGCGATGATGCCAATTGGACGATAGTGCTCCATTACATCGTTCACAGCAAGGTGCAATGCTGCGTCGAAAGGCGAGACAAGTGAGGGCCATGCCATGGCCGGCAGGTCAGTGCTATCGAGCATAAAGGTTATTGACTCTCTCGACTGCTGGTGCATTGAATGGTGCATTGAATGGTGCACATCTGACCATTGAACTGCAACAGCGCCTATAGTAGCATAAGGCTCGGACACTCACATCATTTTCCGCAAATCGCACGTATACAAGCGAGATTTCCTATGACAGCCAAATTATCTATGTATTTTCTGTGCGCCATACTCGCTATTTTGCCAGCGCTCGTAGCAACTGGTCAATCAACATCCGCGCCTCTGCCGGTGGAAATGTTTGTTTGGGATATTTCCATGGTGGACGAAACGGGACTGGGCAGCGCGCTTGTGATAGACGCAGAGAACGCCAGCCATATCAGCTACGCTGCACCAGACAGCCCAACGCCCACAATCAGGCTGGCGCAGCAAGCCAACGGCGCCTGGCAGGTGAAGTCGGCGCCCAGCCTGGCCGGCAGCGAGCCTTCACTGGGCGCGGTTACAAGGCTGGCGCTGGACGCGCAAGGCGCCCATCACATCGCCTACATCAGTTACAACCAATTTTCCCAGCGCCTCTACTATGTGACCGACCAGCAGAACCTGGATTGGCAGACGCCAGTGGTGCTGGATAGCGTCAATTTTCCCTCTCCGTCCTCTGTTGCGCTTGCGGTCGATGCAGCAAACCGGCCTCACGTCACGTACTGTGCGCAGGAGCCAAGCACACTGCAACGGCAGCTCCGCTATACGCATTTCGACGGCAGTCAATGGATCAACACTCAGATCGCCAATGAGGAGTGTTGGTACGCCTCGGCGCTTGCCTTTGACAACCAGGGCATCTTGCACACAGCGTTCTACAGCATGGCCCAAGACGGCGCAAGTGGTGTGCTCAAGCACGGCAAGCTGCTCAATGGCGCCTGGGCGATCGACATCGTGGATGACAGCGCCGATGCCGGACGGCGCCTCAGCCTGGCCCTGGGCAGCGACGACTTGGCGCATATCCTCTATACGCACACCCCAGCAAGTCAAGCAGCGAAGAAAATCGACGTCGCGCCATCGATCAAGTATGCACACCAGGTTGCAGGTCAATGGCAGGTTCAGGCCACGGGCGTTGCGCAGTCCGATGGCGGCACGGGAGAGATGGCGTTGGCGCTCGACAGCGCTGACCAGCCTTCCTTCGTCTACGCCGCACAGAATCCTGCCGCGCTGGTCTTTGCGTGGCGCGACCGCGATGCGTGGCGCTTGTCTGGCATCGAGCAGGAAGCCGCTCTACTCCAGGGGCTTGCCCTGCAAATCGACAGCGGCGGCAGCCCGCGCGTGGCGTATAGCTTGGACAAGGTGCAAAAGTATGCAGTAGGTCGCCGTGTGACTTTGCCAGCTATGCTCCATTTCCCTTTAGCCAGTCGTTAATGCCAACTGTTAATGCCAACTGTTAATGCCAACTGTTAATGCCAGCCGTTAATGCCAGCGGTTAATATCGTTCCCGGCATGGCGCAGCGACAAGCGCGCCATGCCGGGAACGTGGAGCAATTTTGCTACAGTGAAATCCCCATTGTTCCCCGCGTAATCTGGAAATCGATATTCCCCATGCTCACACGCTTGGGCGTGTAACGCTGCGCGGCCAGATCTCCCAACTGCGCCAGTATCTGCGCCGGCCACGCCTCGGCCTTGCCATCGAGCAGCAGATCAAGTTCGGGCGCAAGGTCGGGCGGGCAGTCGGCGCTGGTTGCGAGCTCCAGCACCGGCACGAGCGGATGCCCCTGCACCGGATGCGCGCCGACGTAGGCCAGCACAACATCCACGCCGGTGGCTCCCAGTCCGGTAATGATCTCCACTGGGTGATCAGTGGGCGTCGCCATGATGTGCAGGCCGGACACGGAGAAGCGACCCGCATAAGGGAGTGTAGGCCGTAAGACGCCCGGATCGGCGAGGACGCCGTCGACAAAGGCCGGCGTGTGGAGCAGGTAGCCCGACTCCGCCACGACAACCGAGCCGCCCGCGGCCGCTAGATTGGCCGCAAGTTCGGCCAGGGCCTGTGCGGCGAGTGCAGGCAGCGGCGCCGTCGCCAACAGGCCGATGCGCAGCGAAGCCAGCGTGCCCCGCACAGGCAGCGGAGTTGCATCGGTGGCCGCTGTTGCGGCAAACCATGCCTCGACCTTGTCCAGCGCGCTGATAATGCCGCCGTCCAACTGCACGCTGGCCCAGCCGAAGGCTTGCAGATCTTCCCCCTGCTCCAGCAGCCTCTGTTGCATATAATCGTTGTGCGACACCTCACAGCCATGTTCCAGCAGCAGACACCTGCCAACCGCAGGGTGCGTAGCATAGCCCAGCAACGTCGGCGTCGAGATCGCAATGGCTTCGCCGGTGGCGTCCGTGCAGCCCTCGGTGTGCACCAGCGCCACATAGCGGGTGCGCCCCGGTCCAATCCCCACCTGCCTACGATTGAGCCGGCTGGCGGCCAGATAGGCGACCTGTGCGGCGCACAAACTTGTTGGTACAATCAAGCCCACCTGCTCAAGAACCGGCCCCTTGGATGTCCCGATCGCCTCATAGACAAACTCCAAAGGCTGCACCGGCGCCTTCGTTGCCAGCGGCAGGCCGCTCTCTTTTGATCGTCCCGTTTCTTTGTCTCCCTCTCTCCCTGTCTCTCCCGCTGTCCCCTGCCGCCAATTGCGCCAGATTTGCACCTGCGCGTGCCCGGCGCGTTCGCCCGCGGTTCGTTCGCCCGCGGCCACGCGCAATGTCAGGTCAACCAGCGCCTCGCCCAGCGCGTCCATCGCCGCGCCGTCGAGATAGGCGCCGGCGTTGACATCCATATCCTTGGAGAGCAACGCGAAGCGCGGGGTGGTCGTCACGACTTTGATGGTCGGCACAAAGGGGAAATTGGTCACCGAACCATTGCCTGTCGTGAAGTAGATGACGTTACAGCCCGACGCCACCTGGCCAGCCACGCTTTCCAGATCGAGGCCTGGGCTGTCCATAAAGTAGAAGCCCGGTTCCGCCATGCGTGCGCCATAGTCGATGGCATAATCGAGCCGCGTGTCAGGGTGCTTTTTCATCGCCGCGCCGATCGATTTGAGGATGATGTTGTACAGCCCGCGGAACTTATTGCCATCCGACGGGTTGCCTTCGGCGGATGTGCCATGCGCGGCCGCGTACGCGACGAAACGGTCGCGCATCGCCAGATAGCGTTGTGCGGTCGCCAGATCGCGCACTCTGTCGAGCATATAGGGTTCAGCGCCGATCAGTTCCGGCGTCTCAGCCAGGTTGGCGTAGCCGCCGTAACCGACGATGCGATGGCCGGCCCAGCCGATCAGCGGGTTGGCCGACACGCCGGAGAATGCGTCGGACCCGCCGCATTGCAGGCCGATCTTGAGATTCGCCGCGGATGCTGGCGTGCGCGGCGTGGCGTTGACCGTGTCCAGCCAGCCAGCGACGATATCACTGCCGCGCGCCAGGGTTTCCTCAAACGCGCTGGTCAGCGATAGAAGGGCGTGCGGCGTTTCGTCCAGCGGATAGCCATGTTCGACCATGAAGTCGCGCAACAGCGTGTTGTTGATGGGCTCCCACCCCGCGTCAACAGCAAGGATCGCGCCGACGTTGGCGTGCACCATGAAGCCGGCCAGCGTGCGCAGGACGTGGTCGCGATTGTTGGCGCCCGGCGCGCTGCCCTCCGTGTGCGCCGCGGCCACGATGCCGTCGATGTTGGCATAGCCCGTTGCCAATCCCTTGAGCCGATCCTCCAGCGCGCGCACAAAGCTGCCGGTGGCCGAACTGGTTCCGAGCAGGACAATGAAATTGCGCGTGCCAACCCCACGAGCAGCGCCGCGTTGAAAGCCAAGAAAGGCTGGTGCGCGCGCGACGTGTGGGGTTGGCGGCGCCGGCCGAAAAGTGGCGGGGTCAACTGCATAGTCGATCGCGCGATCGACGAAGTTGGCTGCCATCGGCAGCTCGGCGGTCACGCTGCGGTTGCGCAGCGACTTCAGCGTGCGTTCGTTGCAGACGTAGCCGCCTGTTGCGATTGATTGCGTCGCCGCGCCGAAGGGCAGGCGCCACGAGAGCAGCAACTCACCCGGCGCGATCGGGCGCACCGCAAAGCGATGACCTTCAAGCACCGTGTGGGATAGCGCCACCACCTGTCCGTCGATGGCAACGCGTGCGCCCGCCTCCAGACGCCGGATCGCGATGGCTGTGTTGTCGCCAGGCATAGGCAGCCGGGCAATGGCTTCAAACGGATGAATTGGGTGCATGAAAAATCCTCCTGGAATGCCCAGCTTGCCGGCGGCAACACTATTCTCCGGCCGCGCCCCACGCACCGCGGCGCCGATAGGCCACGGATGGGGCGGATCAGACAGATGCAAACGGATAAAACGGATGGAAAATCGGGTCTAGAAAATCCGTGTCATTCCGCCTCATCCGCCAAATCCGCGGTCTATAGCTTATAAAGCCCCACGCACCTGGGCGATCAGCGGGTCGATCTCCTTGATCTTCTCATATTCCGCGTCCCAGAAGCTCTGGTCGGCCATCTGACGAATATAGTCAGCGCTGTAGCCAAAACGCGTCCACAAATCGGCCTTCATCTGCTGCAGGCGTTCGTGCTGCCCGCCCCGGTTCAGGTCGATAATCTCGCCCAGGCTGGCGCCGAGGAAGACGCTTTTCGCCCACATCTCAAGCTGGTCGTCGCTCGGTTTGCCGCCGATCCGTCCGTACAGCGCCTGGCTCACCGAAGGATAGCGGTCGTAGGAATCGGTGGCGATCGTCACGACATTGTCCTCTGGCCCCAATCCCAGATATTTAGCAGTCTTGATCGCGCCCACAACGTTGCAGATGCAGCTTGGCCCAAAACGCCCCACCAAAGCCTGGGCGATCTCGCTGGGCACGCCCAGCCGGTCGGCCAGGACGTGCGCGCCATTCTGGATGACCTCCATGCCACGCACGGTGTCTTCATCGTGAATGAGCATCAGCAGATCGCTGTTGAAGACGTTGTGGATCAGCGTCACCATCTTGTCGCCGATGCCTTCGATGCGATGCTGCCCTTGCCCGCCGTCGTAGAGCGTGCTGCATTCGCGCGGCTCCAGCGCCACGATCCTGGCGTCGGGGTAAAGCGACTTGATGTAGTCGCCCGCGGCCAGCGTGCCCGCGCTCCCTGGCGCACTGGCGAACGCGGCGACGCGCCCGTTGCCGATGCCTTGCACTGCATCGAGCACAGCCTTGCCGGTGACATGGCGGTGGAAGCGATAATTGGGCATCAGTTCGAACTGCGCCAGCGTAACGTACTGCTCCGGCTTGCTCACATACTCGCTGTGGGTGCGCTCCAGCGTGAGAATGACGTCGGACTCGGTGCCAGGCGTCAGGTCAAGGCTGCCTTTGTACTTCTCGATGCGGTCGTAGCGCTCTTCGCTCATGTTGTCGGGCATGACAACAATGGCCTGGTAGCCCTTGAGCAGGCTGACGTAGGCCGTGCCGATGCCGAAATTGCCGGTGCTGGGGCCGATCACCGTGCGGTCGCCGGGGCGCAAGTGATGGAGCGCCTCATTTTCAGCGAGCGTGGCATAGGCCGGGCCAACCTTCATGCTGCCGCTGGGGAAAGTGCGCCCACTCAGCAGGACAATATTGGCCTGCACGCCCGTCAGTTCTTTGGGCAGGACAATTTTTTCCGCGGCGTTGCCAGTGTTCTTCCAGTTGATGTTGAACAGGTTGATGGGATTCAACTCGTCGTTGCGCGCCGCATTTGCCGCTGTGCGCAACGCGTCGGGGAGCAACAATGGATTGCGCATTTCGCCATAGGTAGGGCCGGAAACAATGGGACGGGTCACAGACAATTCTCCTTTGAAGGTTGACCGCACTGATATAACGACTGGATCAACAAAACCGCTGGGTGTATATATCCGTACAGGATAAACACAAGCGCGCAAAGATGCAATCCAGAAGCGCCTACAGGATTGCCGCTCACTGGGAAACACTGGAAATTGGGACTGGCAGGCCCATCACGGCTCAACGGTTTGCTGCTGTTCCGCTGCTGCGACCTCATTCAGATAGGCCTCGACCTCGGCGGCAGTGTTCATCTCCAAAGCCACCGCAGCAATGCGTTGTGCATCTGGCCTGGATAAGCGCCGAATGCGCGACTTGACGGCCGGGATCGAGGGCGCGTTCATGCTCAGCTCGTCAATGCCCAGCCCCACCAACAGCGCCGTCGCATGGGAATCGCCAGCCAATTCCCCGCAGAGACCGACGTGGATGCCGTGCGCATGACCTGCTTCCACCACCTCGCGGATCGCGCGCAGCAGCGCCGGCTGATACGCGTTGACCAGCCCGGCGACCGCGGCATTGCCACGATCGGCCGCCATCACATATTGAGTAAGGTCGTTGGTGCCAATACTGAAAAAGTCGACGAGTCGCGCCAGGTGATCGGCAAGCAGCACGGCAGCAGGCGTCTCGATCATGATGCCGCGCGGGATATCTTCATCAAAAGCCAGCCCATCTTTCTGAAGGTCGGCGCAGATCTCGTCGATCAAAGCATCCACCATCACCAGTTCATCCCATGTGCTGACCATCGGAAACATGATGCGGATGGAATGTTCGGCGGCCGCACGCAGGATCGCACGCAGTTGCGGTCGAAACAACCCAGGATGATCCAGACAGTAGCGCAACCCGCGTTTCCCAAGAAATGGGTTCGCCTCATGCGGCTGGCGTAGATAGGGCAACATTTTATCGCCCCCAATGTCGAGCGTGCGAATGACGAGCGGACGGTCGCGCAGGCGGTCGCGCAGACGGTGCGCCGCGTCGAGATAGGCAGCCAACTGCTCCTCTTCGGAAGGAGGCGCCGCGCGGTCGAGATAGAGGAACTCGGTGCGAAAGAGGCCAACGCCCTCGGCGCCGCTGGCCAATGCCAGGTCGACGTCGAAAGGTAGATTGATGTTGGCGCTCACCACGATGGCGCCTCCATCGCGCAACAGCGCAGGCGATTGCGCTCCCTTGCGGGCGGCCACGCGCTGGGCTTGCCAGTGGGCGCGGCGTTCGTCAAGCTGCTCGATCAGCGACGCATCAGGCGCCAGCCAGACCTGGCCTGCGCCTCCATCCAGAGCGATCTGCTGGCCGTCAGCGATGGTTGCCACGATAGCGCCAGCCCCGACTACAGCCGGGATGCCCAGCGCACGCGCCAGGATCGCGCTGTGGCTGGTGGCGCCGCCTTCAGCAGTTACAATGCCAAGCACGCGCTCCAGCGGCAACCGCGCCACATCAGAAGGCGTCAGTTCGCGCGCCACCAGGATCGAGGGCGCCGGCGGTGTAAAGAGAGCGGCATCGATCGGCGCGCCGGTGAGAGCACGCAAGACGCGCTGCCCCGCGTCGAGCAGATCATCGGCGCGCCGCGAAAGATAAGGATCGTCCAGGGCGCGGTAACGTCCGACAACGGCTTGCAGCGCCTGACTCCAGGCGCTGGCCGCGTCGATGTGGCGCAGTTCAATGGCCTGCTGCGCGGCTTCGCTCAGCTCGCGGTCGATGATCATCAGAATTTGCGCTTCGAAGATGCCGGCTTCGCTGGGGCCGGCGCGCCGGCTTAGTTCACTGCGCAAGATGCGGAGTTGCGCGACGACGGCAGTGATGGCTTCCGCCAATCGTCGTCGTTCGGCCGTGGCGTCGGCAATCGTGTGCTCCTCAACGTCGATTGCAACGCTTTTGAGCCGAAACGCCGGCCCATACGCGATGCCTTCGGAGGCTGCCACCCCAGGCAAGGCCGCGCCGTCCTCCATGATCGAGGCGGCCGCGATGATCTCAGTCGGCTCAGTCACTGCGATAGGATCGCCAAAATTGTCGAGCGCCAACGCCTCGATCGCCTCCAGCGCGGCAAACGCCTCTTCCCCCGTCGCGCTCACGACAACGACATCTTTCTGGCGTGCGCCGAGCGTCACGACCTGGTTCATGCTGGTGGCCGAAACCGTGCGCGCATTGTGCGTGAGCATCACCTGGGCATTGAACTGCGCGGCCAGGCTGACCAGGCGGGCCGCGGGGCGGGCATGCAACCCAAGCTGGTTGGGGATGACGATAGTCAATTTGGCGGTGGACGCGCCAGGGGGCGCCCCTGCGTCAATTTCTTCCATCATGGTGTCTGGAGGGGGCAGGAGGCGCTGCCAGGCGACCAGTTGCTCGGTTTTGGCCGACAGCGCGCCGCGCGCCTCGGTGTAAACCTCAGCCAGCGTTCCGCCGATCCTGGCGCGCACGGCCGCCGCCAACGCGCCCTCCACCAGCGGCGCCTCGCAGAGAAAGACGCGTGCGCGCAACTCGTCAGGCAGAAAGTCAAGCGCGGCTTCGGCGCTCATCATGGCGCTGCCCAGATCCATCAACACCAGCACGCTGCTTACATTGTCGCGCGCCAGCAGCGACGTGATGGCGGCGGACACCCTGGCGGGGTCTGTGCCGATCGGCGCTTCCGCTATATCCGTGCCGCCAGCCAACGCAATGGGCACGTCGCCCTGCACCATCTGATCGACCAGTTCGAGGACACCCTCGGCCAGCCGCGCGCTGTGAGAAACAATGACAAGTCCGATCATGAGATAGTTTTATATTTCACTCGGCGCGGCCAACGTATCCGCCAGCGCGCGCAAAATCAAGTAGCTCGATGTAGCGCCCGGATCTTGATGGCCGACGCTGCGTTCGCCCAGATAGCTGGCGCGGCCTTTTCTGGCTTGTAAGGGCAGGGTGTCGCGCATTCCCTGCTCCGCGGCGGTGGCGCACGCGCGAAACGCTGTTGCTGCTGGTTGTCCCGCGGCCAACGCGGCTTTCAGCGCAAGCAGCGCGGGCGTCCAGGCGTCGATCATCGTCTTGTCGCCCAGCGCCGCGCGCCCGCGCTGCACGATGCCATCACGGCCAGCCTCCAGCGCGGCCAACAGTTCGTCTCCGCGCAACGCCTCTCGATCGCCGGCGACGCCCGCGGCTTTGAGAAAGAAATTGCCGTAGAGCATGCCGCTGGCGCCCCCCACGGAAGACATCAAGGTCATGCCGGTGGTCTGGAAGAGGGCGCGCGCCGGTTGTCCAGGCTGCGCGGCCAGCTTCTGCACGACGGCGCTAAACCCACGTGCGATGTTTGCCCCATGATCGGCGTCGCCGATCGCGGCGTCCAGTTCGGTGAGGTGCTCCTTATTTTCGTCGAGAAGCGTCGCTGCACGTTGCAACCAGGCCTCAAGCTGTGTGGTGGTGATCATCGCGTCTCCTTCCACTAGACGCCTCGGCGCAGCGCCGGCGTGTTGACAGGTGCATCCCAGCAGCGCAACATCTCGTCATCCATGCGGGTCAGGGTAATCGAACATCCCTGCATCTCCAAAGAGGTGACGTAGGAGCCGATCAGATTGCGCACGATGGTCAGGCCGTGCGCGGCGCAGATGGACGCCAGCTGGCGATAGACGGCGTAAAGTTCCGACACTGGCGTGCCGCCCATGCTGTTGACGAACGCAAGCACACGATCCCCCGGCTGGAACGGCGTGTTGACCAGGGTCAACTCCGTCCATTCCCCGGTGGCAGGCTCGAACTCGTGCACGACGCGCGTGTAGGCGCCGTCGCCAATGATCTCGCTGGCGAGCCGTGTCGTAATCTCGTCCACGCTGGCGAGCGCCATGCGCTGCTGGCCCGGTTCGCCGTGGATGCCAATGCCTATCTCCATCTCCGCCTCATCGAGCGTAAAAGTAGGTCTCCCCGCAGCCGGCACAATGCACGATGTGAGCGCCATCCCCATCGAACGCGTGTTGAGGTTGACGCGCCGCGCCAAGGCGGCCAGCCGCGCCAGATCGTAGCCCGCCTCGGCCGCGCCGCCCGCGATCTTTTCCATAATCACGGCGCCGCCGACGCCGCGGCGGCCGGCCGTGAAGAGGCTGTCCTTCACGGCCACATCGTCGTCGATGAGCACTGTGCGCACCGCCACGCCTTCAGCGTGCAGCAACTCAGCGGCAGTCTCAAAACTGAGCACGTCGCCTGTGTAGTTTTTGACGAGGAGCAGCACGCCGGCGCCGCTGTTGACTTCCAATCCACACGCCAGCATCTGCTCTGGCGTCGGCGCGGTGAAGATCTCGCCGGGACACGCGCCGTCGAGCATCCCCTGGCCGACAAAGCCGCTGTGCATGGGTTCATGCCCACTGCCGCCGCCAGACAGCAGTGCAACCTTGCCTGCCACTGGCGCGTCGGCGCGCACGATGTACTTCGGCTCCAGCGAGACGCGCAGCAAATCGGGATGGGCGAGCGCCATGCCCTCCATTTGTTCGCGTACGACAGCATCGACTGTATTAATGAGTTTCTTCATTGAAAATGTCATCCGTGACAACAACTTGCGCTTGGCTCACAATGCAGTGTACCCGCCGTCGATCAGGATCGTTTCGCCGGTAATTAAATCTGACGCCGACGACGCCAGGAATAAGATCAGGTCGGCCACTTCCACCGGTTGGCCAAACCGGCCCAGCGGGATCTTGGCCAGCATCGGCGCGGCCTTCACCGGATCGCCCCACACGCGTGTGCCCATCGGCGTCAGGATGACCGTCGGCGCCACTGCGTTCACCTGGATGTTGTGTCTGCCCCACTCCACCGCCATCACCTTGGTCAGCATGTTCAGCCCCCCTTTGGAGGCAGCATAGGCGGCATGGTCTTCAAGCGCAATCACGCCGGCCTGTGATGAGACATTGACGATTTTGCCGCTCCGCTGCTCGATCATTTTCGGCGCCAATGCTTGCGCCAGTAAATAGGGGGCGCGCAAATTGACGGCCATGGTCGTTTCCCAATCTTCCAGGGATGACTCCAAAATCGAGGCAACGCGCGAAACACCGGCGTTGTTGACCAGAATGTCGATCGCGCCAAACGCGGCCAGCGCGGCTTCTGCGGCGTGCAATGGCCCCGCAGGCGTGCGCAGATCCGCCTCGATGATCGTACACTTGCGCCCAGCAGCCGCAAGTTGGTCCGCCGTCGCCTGCAATCCCGCGCGATCACGCCCGGTAATGGCGACCTCCGCGCCTGCCTGCGCCAGCACGATGGCGACCTCGGCGCCGATTCCCTTTGAACCACCTGTCACCAAAGCGCGTTTTCCTGTAACAGCGAAACGCTCCAGGGGATTCTGCATAGTTCACCTCTATCATTCTGATATAAGTTGGCGATAAGTCTCACTGTACGCTATACCATCATGCCGCGGCCAGCAAAATGGCTGTTAATTCCTCGTCAGACAGCACGAGCGGGTTCGCCTTCATACTGGACGCAGCGCGCGCACGCGCAACCACATCCGCCGCGTCAGACGCACGGAAGCCATAGCGTGACAGCGGCGGGATCTCAAATGCCGCCACCAGTGACTGCAGCCAGACGCTGGCGTCGTCGATCGTGGCGTCTGGATTGCCAGTCAAGATCTCTGCAAGCTCGGCGTAACGCAGCAGGGCCGGGTGATCCGCCGCGCGCGTGCGCAGCGCGCGCACATTCGCTGCGACGACTCCTGGCAGCAGCACGGCGCAGACCGCACCGTGGGGCGCGTCGTACATACCGCCCAATGGCCCCGCAAAGCCGTGCACCGCGCCCAGACCCGCGTTGGCAAGCGCCAGCCCGCCGCACAAGCTGGCAAAGGCCATATCGCGCCGCGCCTCTCTATCGTCCCCTTGCTGCACCGCGCGCGGCAAAGCACGCGCGGCATGGCGCAAGCCGTCACGGCAGAACGCATCGGTCAGCAGATTGGCGCGGCTTGACACGAACGGCTCGATCAGTTGCGTCAAGGCATCCATGCCTGTGGCCGCGGTCACCGACGCGGGCACACTGTAGGTCAACTCCGGGTCGACCAGCGCCACGCGCGGCAGCATCGACGGGCTGCGCACGCTGACTTTGACGCGATGCTCCGGCGAGGAGAGCACGGCATTGCGCGTCACCTCGCTGCCCGTGCCCGCGGTTGTCGGCGTCGCGATCACTGGCAGCGAAGGATTTTGCAACGGCTGTGCTTTCCCGATCACTTCGAGGTAGTTGAACACATCGCCGGAATTGGCGGCCAGCGCGCCGATCGCCTTGCCGGCGTCAAGGGCGCTGCCGCCGCCAAACGCGACGATCACCTCGGCGCCGGCCGCGTGCGCCGCTTCGACGCCAGCGACCGCGTCGGCGACAGTTGGTTCACCGGCGACGGAGAAGAGGGACGCGTCCACGCCAGAAGCAGCAAGCAACGTCAGCAAACGCTGTGCGCGTGCAGGATGGGCCCCTGTTACGACCAGCGCGCGCTGGCCAAACCCCAGCGCCAGCGCCCCGATTTCATTCAATGTCCCTTCGCCAAAGAGAATGCGCTGCGCCGTAGCAAATTCAAACTTCATGTTTCCTCCAAAAAGAGAACTTAACCGGTTGCCTGTCCGGCGAAGAAGGCATCCCAGGGAAATTCGACCGGCGCGTCGTGGGTGACGATGTCGATCATTCTGGCCATGAGCGGCAGCGCGGCAGGGTCGAGCTTGCCCTGCGCCATCAACGCCTCGACTGTCGGGCCGATTGCCTGCGCCAACTGCGCGCCCTCGATGGTGTCATCGGGCATGAAGTCGCGCTTGGCCACGGAATAGGGCGCGCCCTGGCCCAGATGCCAGCCCATGCGGCTGTTGCGCCCGCCCATGCTGGTGACATAAAGATCGCCGGCGCCGGGCAGGGTGAAGACGCTGCGCCGTTGGCCACCCATGTAATCGACCATGTAGGCCGTCTCCCACAAGCCCTGGGCGAAGATGGCGGCGGCCAGGTTGTACATGACGGCCTCGTTGCCGGCCTTGCCAGCTTTGGCCAGCAACCCACCCACACAGCCGACCGCCAGCGCGTAGATATTTTTCAGGGCGACGCAGGTTTCCACGCCCACCAGGTCGGTGGAAGGCCAGACGTGATAGTAGGGTGTGCGCACCATCGAAGCCAGCCGGTTCAAAAAGGCGGCATCGTTGCCAGCGATGACAACGCAGGTGTCGCGTCCCTCGGCCAATTCCCCGGCAATGGACGGGCCGCCAATCGCCACCAGGGGCGTGCGCGCCTGCTGCGAGGGCGTGAGATGCGCGCGCAGGCGATGTGGCAACAGTTCCAGGCTGTCTCCCTCCCCGGCAAGCCCCTTGGTCAGAAACAGCACGGGAATTCCTTCGGGCAGCACCGGGCGCAGCATCTCACCGGCCCAGTCGATGCCCAGCGAATTGACGCCCACGACGACCAGATCGACGCCCTGCATCGCCTCCCCCAGCCGGTCGTAGGTGTACGGCTCGACTGTGTCCCGCAGCCGCGACTTCAGCCGCGGGTGGACGCGCGTTTCGTGGATTTCCTCGATTATATCGGCATCAAGATGCGTGCCGACCAGTCTGACATGATGGCCGTTGTCGGCGAGCGGCATCGTAAATGCACTGCCCATGACCCCGGCGCCTAGCACGACAATGGTTGCCATACAGTTTTCTTTGCCTTAATCTCATGACCGAACCATTAAATTGAAAAATCACCTGGCAATGCGGGATTCTATCAGGCCAGACATTATTTGCGCTATCGGATCAAGTGTAACCGGAAGCGCGCAGAATCGCCAGCAGCGCCTGGACATTGGCTGCCCCCAGAATTTGGCAGCCCGACCTTAGACACGCTCCAACGTGATACGGCTGGTCGACGCAACACGTCGAGTTGGTCTTTCATTGATGACAATGGCGTCCAGGTCAAGCAAGAGGAGCCGCACAAGCTAAATGGATGCGCGTCAGTACACAGGCAAGCACTGCGGGGGTGAAGGGTTCGCAGGCGTCCACCACCACCAACCGCGCTGGGTCGATCGTGGCGATCCAGGCGTCGACCTGGCGTTGGAGGTGGGCAAGCTGTGACGCGGAGGCAATCTCAAGTGTGCGGTTGCGTTGCGCAAAGCGGGCGGCCAACACGTCAAGTGGAACATCCAGATAGATAAACAGCTCGGGCGCTGGCTGCGTCGCGCGTACGTAGTGATAGAAACGCTCACAGAGCGCGTATTCGGCTGCTTCCAGAGCGCCAAGCGCGTGGAAGTGGCGTGTAAAGACAAAGAAGTCCTCGTCCAGCCCACCGTCCACCAACCCGATGCCCAGCTGGCCGCGCATGAGCTGCTCCTGCTCGGCGCGCAGCAGCAGATAGTCGATCTGGTTGGCGAGGGCGAAGCGGCGATCCTGGGCAAAAGCGCGCTGAAAGGGGCGCTCCGCGTGTTGTTCCAGGCCGGTGACAAAGGGCGCGGCTGCAGCCAGCGCCTCGACCAGTGTGGTTTTTCCCGCGGCGGTGTTGCCGATCACGGCGACGAGCTTGCCCATTTTCCCATCCCTTCATGCGAATGGCACGCGTCAAGCCCTATGACCCGTGACCCAATTCCCCCAACGCAGTAGACCTGCAAAATTCGTTCTACTCCACCTGATAGAGCGCATCGACGATGCGTTTCAGCAGATCCTCAACGATCCCGTGCATCGGCAGGGTGGCGGCCATGCCATAGACAGGCGCCATGCCGCCGCGCGCGGCCGGATGCGCCTTGACATGCGCCACCGCGGCTTGCAGATCGTCGAGAAAACGCTGGGCCACGCCCGGCTCGGTGTGGCGCAGCGTGACGCAGAGATGGACGGCCGCGGGGCGATGCAGCCCGTTGAGGCTCCAGCCGCGCGCGTTCATGGCGTCCAGCACGCGGTAAATGTCCAGCGTAGGCGACGCAAAGGCGATCACAAAATAGGGATCGCCCAGCACGACCAGGTCGGGAATCTGCTCGATCCAGCGGCGGATAAGCTGTGCGGTGGCCAGGATGCGGGCCGCGGCCGCGCGATAGCCGGTCTCGCCCGTGCTGACCATCGCGGCCCAGCAGGCCGCGCTCAACGCGCCGGGACGGCTGCCGGCCAAAGTGGGCGAGAAGTAAAGCCCGCCCGGCCAATCCGCCACTGCATAGTATTGATAGCGGCGCAACGCCTTGCCCCGATAGAGCACAACCGATGTGCCCTTGGCCGCGTAGCCGTATTTGTGCGTGTCCGCGGACATCGAAGTCACGCCGGGCAGCCGGAAGTCGAAGTCCGGCGCGGGGTAGCCAAGTTCCTGCGCAAAGGGCATGACAAAGCCGCCCAGACAGGCATCGACGTGGAGGCCGACGCCGCGACTGTGGGCAAGTTCGGCCAGTGCCGGGATCGGGTCGACGACGCCGTGCGGGAAGGAAGGCGCGGACCCGACCAGCGCCACTGTGTTGCGATCCAGAGCGGCAGCCATGGCGGCCACGTCGGCGCGATAATCCTGGCCCACGGGCACGCGCACCAGCTCCATGTCAAAATATTGGGCGGCCTTGTCGAACGCGGCGTGCGCGCTGACCGGCGCAACAATGCGCGTGCGCTTGAGACCGTGCTCCGCCCGCGCCCGATCGCGATAGGCGCGCATTGCCAGCAAAATGCTCTCCGTGCCGCCGGAAGTGACCGTCCCCACGATCGGGTCGGTGGTGGCGCCGGCGCCGAGGAGATGCGCGGTCATGGCGACGATCTCGGCTTCGTATTTGACGGTGCTGGGCCAGAGGTCGAAATGCAGCGGGTTGCTCTGCGAGTTGAGCGCGTAGACCTCGTTCAGAAAGTCGATGTGCGCAGGATCGCCGTGATAGACCGCGCCAGAGACATAGCCATCGCGCCAGCGCTGCTGTTCCTCTTGCTGGAGCGCAGTCATCTCGGCCAGGATGTCGGCGCGGGCGCGGCCTTGGCGCGGGAGGCGCGTGTACGCAGGCAATTTGCCCTGGTAGGGATGCAGCGACGCCGCGAGATCATCGATCAGCGCGTCATACTGGCGGTCGAGTTGGCGGCGCAGCACGGGCACGCGGCGAAGCACACTTTCCAAAAGCGGCGCCACCGCGGGCGGCAGCTTGCTCAGGAGCGCAGGCAGGTCAGACATCGATCAGGACTCACTTTCATGACCACGATTGAGACGGCGATAAATTCCGTGGGTCTTGCGGTAGATGGCGACGAACTCTGCAAAAAGCGCGTCATAGAGAGATGCCAGCGCGGGCTGCGGATCATAGACGCGGGCAACGGGTGTGTGCTCGGCGATCTCCTCCAGCCGCAGATAGCCCAGCCCCACCATCGCCAGCAATGCAGCGCCGCGCGTGTTGACATGCAGCGGGTCGGCCATCTGGAGCACGGGACGTTGCAGCACATCGGCGTGAATCTGGCACCACAGATCCGAGCGCGCGCCGCCGCCCACAAGCCGCACATCCGCCAGCGGCCGGCGAATGAACTTCTCCACGTAGACGCGCAGCCAACGGGTGTTGAAGGCGACGCCCTCATAAACACTGCGCACCAGATCGCCGCGCGTGGTGCGCAGCGAAAGGTTATGCCAGCCCGCGCGCAGCGTGTGGTCGTCGACCGGTGAGCGCTCACCGTTGAGCCACGGCGTGAACAGCACGCGCTGGCTGCCCGGCGGCGTGGCCGCGGCCAAGGCGTCGAGGCGATCGTAGCTGTCAACAGGCGGCGGGTTCGTCATCAGCGCGTCGTCGCCAAAAAAAACGCGGTCACGTAAAAAAGTGAGCGCGGCGCCAGCGGTTTCATGCTCGTTGATCAGCAGGTAGCGACCGGGGATGGCCGAAGGCAGCGACGCCATGTTGTGCACGATATCAGTCTTCTTGTCGGGCGCGTGACAGCTTAGCCACGACGAGGTGCCGATATAGCAATGCGCGGCGTAGTCCTCCACCGCGCCGGAGCCAACCGCGGCGGTGTGAATATCGGGTGCACCAGCCACCACCTGGACGTGCGCGCCAAGGCCGAGGTCCGCGGCCGCCGCGGGCGTCAGCACACCCAGCACATCGACGGAGTGCAACAGATCGTCCGGCAGTTTGGCGCGGTCGAGGCCGGCCAGCCGCAGCAGTTCGTCGTCGTAGCGGATGTTGTGGATGTCGCGATTGTCGGTGACCCAGTGCAAGGTCATCGTTTCGACGCTGGAGGCCATGCGCCCAGTCAGTTTGTAGTTGATGTAATCCTTTGGCTCCAGGAATTTTGCCGTGCGACGATAAAGGTCGGGGCGTTCCTGTTGCAGATAGAGGATATGGGCGATGGCGTCCTTGCCAGAGTGACCGGGAATGCCGCCCGTCTTGCGAATCCAGAGCCAAAGCTTGCGCGCGCCGTAGCCGGAAAAGGCGGGAAAACCACCCGTCACCCGGCGCATTGCACGCGCGCCGCGCGCATCCATCCAGATGATGGCGTGGCCGAGCGGTGCGCCATCAGCGCCGACGGCCACCGTGCCCGACCATTGCGCGGTCACCCCGATGCCGGCGACGCGCGCGGCCGCGGCGTCCACCTGCTGCACGGCTTGGCGCGTTGCCGCGCAGATCGCGGCCCACCACGCGGCCGGATCCTGCTCGACGCCGCCGTCGGGCAGGAAGATCAGAGGCACGGGTGCGCGCGCGCCAGCAAGCAGTTTGCCTTGCGCGTTATAGAGTGCAACTTTTGCGCCAGAAGTGCCGAGGTCGATGGCAAGCAGTAGTGGATCGCTCATTCGGTGTAAAAGCCGTGCTTCTTCGCCCAGACATCCTGCCGGGAGGCGACGCCGATGCTGGGCAATAGATCGGGTCACTTCCCTCGGCTGTTTCGTCCGACAGTCAACCAACACAGCGTACTATACACGATTTCGATGTTTTGTGCAGACGGGTAGAGAAGACAGGGTATACTAAGTCACCTTCGCCTCATCTTTTCAATGATACTCAGACTCCATTGTGAAGAGCTACCTTCACCACAGCAAGATGCAGGACAGACTCTTTGCGCTCTTTGGCATCTTTGTAGCGTAAAAGTTTCTTGCAGTAAACACTCATTAATGCGTGAAGATCAACTCGGTGCTATCCAGGCGCACGGTAAACCCATCCTTGAGCATATTCGCCGTGATCTGCCGTCCGTTGACCCACGAGTTACCGCTACTCAGGTCATACAGAATGTAGCGGTTATTCTCAAACCGGATTTCAGCGTGGTGCGCAGCCAACCCTGGCAGTACAATATCGCAGTTGACAGCGGCGCCCAGTGTGGTCACTGGACGCCGGACAGCCCATCTTTGCGCCGGCTGGTTGCGCAGAGCCAGCCAGTAGGCAGCATTGTCTGTCCCAGTGGCTCCTGACCGGGTGCAGGCGACAACAGCTTCTGCAGGCTGTCCAGCGGACGATGGCGCAGCAACCGGGGCAAGCGGAGGCGAAACAGTTGGGGCGAATGCGGCAGGGGTTGCATAGCCAACTGATGGCGTCTGTGGTGTGGCCGGTAGAGACTGATGCAGCAGGTCGGTCTCCACAATCAATCCACCAGTGATTGCCGCCACCAGATTGTAAACCAATGCCCCGATCAGACTGGAAACGGCGGATCCCAGACCACCGAGAATGACTGAAAAGATGGTCACCCACCACGTCAGCGCCCATCCCATTTCATACCATGCAGCGAGCGGGCCCAGGTCAGGAACGAATAGACCATTGGTCAACGATAAAACTATCGTGTTCACCAGTTGGTGCAAGAAGACGCCGAGTAGAAAACCTGGCAACACCACCAACACACAACCGAGCACAAAACCATATTTCAGCGCAGATAGCGGCTTAATTGTACGAATAGCATACCGATAGCGGTTCATATTTGCTACTCCTGGACTTATTCGCTGTCAGTGCCAATCGAAACGACGATCGCCGTGATGTTGTCGTGGCCACCGGCCACCTTTGCCAGCTCGATGAGGCGGGCGCAAGCAGCCTGTGGCGCCGGTTGCGTGCTGGCCGCCGCGTGGATGTCCGCATCGTCCACCAGACCGCACAAACCATCTGAACAAAGCAGGAGGGTGTCGCCAGCCGCTAGCGTCACCTCAAATGTATCAATCTCAATGTTGGCTTTTTCACCGAGAGTCCGGTAAATTAAGTTAGCGTTTGGATGATGCCGCGCTTCCTCCAGTGTCAGTTGGTTGCTGTCGATCAGTCGCTGCACCAACGAGTGATCCTTGGTAATGCGACGAATCGAGGCAGCATTGATCTGATACAGGCGGCTATCTCCCACATTGATGGCGTAGACCTTGCGGCTGGAAGGTTCCACCAGCGCCGCCACCAGGGTCGTCCCCATGTCGGAACGAGAACGGCGAGCTTCTTCATATACGGCGCGCGCGGCATCCTGGCTGGCTTGTTTGAGCAAGATCAAGGGACTGGTTGTCGGCATGAGACTATTATTTGCGCCTGTGCTCTGCAAGCGGCTTATCAACGAGCTCACCAATTGCGTCAGTGCCAGCCGGCTTGCCACCTCGCCAGCCGCATGTCCCCCCATGCCATCCGCCACCGCATACAGACGCAGCGGCGCATTTGCCGAGTTGTAAACCTGGTTGAGTTCTAGTGTGACCAGACTGTCTTCATTGATCTCGCGTACAAGTCCCAGGTCACTCAAGCAACCTACGGCAAGGGTCAAGGGCTTGGCCGCTGCCGCCGACCCTGCCTGCAATGCACCCTTCAGCGATTCAACTGCAGCGACAGCAGCCGTAGATGGGCCAGATTCGACGGCAGCCAGGGCAGCCTTCATCTGTGGAGTTACCGGCTGCGCAGACGTCAACTCCTGGAAGAGCCGAGGTAGCTGCCGGCAATGTGCAGTTACTGCGTCCTGCCTTTGCTGTGCCCCGATGATCTCAGCGCTCTCGATGGCGTCAAGCAAAAGTACATTGCCGCCAAGTAAAAGCTGGGCAGCGGCGATAGCCGGAAAATAGATGCCTTGATTGATGGCAGAATCCAGCAGGTCGGCGAGGTCGGCCAGCCAATCAACAGCTTGCGCGGAGGTGATGGCCGGAGCATCAATCACTCGCGTCGCCTGCCTCACGCCCTTCTGGACAGCGCCGACAAGAACAGGATCTTTGACCAGGTAGGCGCGTGCTGCTTGGCCGGCAGCCTGACCATGAAAGACCCTGCGCCCGTTGACCAGATGTGGATGCGTAAAGTGGCGTTCAATCAAGGCGAACGGTTTTGCCAGGGCAGCCTTCTCGTACGCTTCCAGGAGCAGATAGTAGCTGTCACTTGGCAGGTGACTCCCGCACTCAGCGCAATAGGCATCGGTGCTGTCCTGCTCGTGGTCGCACTGGGGACAGCGGCGGCGACGACGATCGCGCACCAGATAGCGGTTTCCCGCCGCCCCTTGTTCGATGCACGCGGTCACCACATAACGATCATCGTCGAGCAGTTCATCTTTGGACAACGGGCTGAAGTGCTGTGGCGGCGGCGCCAGCCGCTGCGTCTTGGCGCCCGGCGGCGGTGGTGCAGATGACGCCGACAATTTGTCGTTTTCTGACGCCCAGGGCGTCGGCAACGGAGTCGTTGCAGAATCTTCGCCCATCGAGTTTCTGCGCATGCTCTTGTCGCTATCCTGTCTTCCGAACGCGGCTCCGCACTTGATGCAAAAACGGGCGCCCGCTTTGTTCTGCGTCTTGCACTGCGGACAGATAATCATGACGTCTTCCCCCCGGGATTGGCATGAAAGGTGAAGGACACAACCTGCGCCAGGCTGATGATGGCCCCATCGCACAGGAGGTTGCGGCCGACGCGCGCACCGTTGACGAAAAGCCCATTCTCCGAGTTGAGATCGGTCAAAATGTAGTCTTCGCCGTCCCGTTCAATCTGGGCATGGCGGCGTGACACAGACGCAACGCCCTCATCCACGTGGATCGTGCACGAAGCGTCGCGCCCGATGGTGACGAGCGCAGTCTTCAATGGATAGCGCAGCGGCGCCCGCTCCGTGCCGACCAACTGCAAGTATGCTGTCGAAGGCGGCGCAGCGCCCGCCGGCTGTGGTGATTGTGGGCGCGCGCGCTCCTTCTCCGTCTCGGCAGCGGGCGCTGACTGGCGTGGAGACGGCTGATCAGCGCCATGGCGCTGATCTTGCCTCCGCCGCACTTCAAACGCCACCAAAATCACCACCAGAATGAAAATGGTGACAACGAGAACGGCTGTCACACTCAGTGCAATTACAGGCATAGGCGCCTCCTTGCTGTTGTTCCTATTCAGTAACTGTTCAGGCTGGTGCTATAGGCCACGGAATAGGCGGATTAGACGGATAGAACCAGATGATTTGCGGATGAAATCCGTGAAAATCCGCCTATTCCGTATCATCCGTGGTCTATTGTTGCCTTGGCGGTTGTTACCCTCTCCGAACGGTTGTCAGGGGCCGCCGGCAATGTTTGTCCGTTGCAGAATCGCCTCACGCGCCAGATCGCCCAGGAACCAGCCACCTGCGCCCAATACAAAGGCGGCTGGCCAAACCCAAAAGCTGTTGCCAAGAGCGCCACCGTGCCAGGGCAAATAAAAGCAGAGCATAGCCACGATGCCGGTCGCACCGAACCAGACGATCTCGCGTTTCCAGAAATCCGGTAATCCGCGCCAAGGAGTCTGATTGTAGAGCAGGTAAAAACCGACCTCATATACCAGCGCCGAAAGCAGCAAACCGAGCAGGAATCCCGTGAAGATCGACGCCGTGGGCCAGGTGTTGAACCGCAACCAGATGGTGAACCAGACCACGAAGGTTGTTATGCTTTGTACTGTGAACGCCGCTCCCATGCGCCGCGCGGTGGCGTAGGCAATCGGCCCGGCAATCAGAAATGCAGGCAGTTCATACCAGAGCAACGGAAAATTGTTCTGCAGCCACGGCCCCAGAATCAGGATGCCAAGTACGGTCACTGCCAGTGCTGCGCCAACGCTTATGCCCAGTTGGCGCGTACTCAATTGGGCTGCCGCCTGCACCAAGCGCGTAGTCGGGCGCTTGCTGCTTTGCACCGGGGGCGACGCACCGAAAGAGGGTAAGTTCGCCGATGACGCGCCGAGTTGACGAGTGACGACCTGCTGAACATTCGCAACCCGCTGCGGACGAGCATTGATATCATTCTGGATGCAAAGATCGATCAGATCGCATGTCGTCGCAGAGACCGCAGAATTGAGCGATCGCACGGGCGGCAGCTGAAATGGCGAGACAGACGGGTCGTATCCGGTTAAGAGTCGGTGAGCAGTCACACCCAGTGCATAGATATCCGAGCGTGCGTCCGTCTGGCCTTTGCCGTGCTGTTCTGGCGGAGCGTAGCCGGCTGTACCCAGTGCTGTCGTATCGCGGCTCTGGTTGGGGTTGAAGCGTCGTGCAATGCCAAAGTCAATCAGCATGATCGCACCGCTGCGATCCACCATGATGTTGCTCGGCTTCAAATCGCGGAAAATAATCGGCGGGGTGCGACTATGTAGGTAACTCAGCGCATCGCAGAGTTGACTCAGCCAGGTCAGCACCTCTTGTTCGCGAAATGCCTGGCCACGCTGCGTGAGCAAATCTTCGAGCGAAGCGCCATCGACATAGTCCATGACGAGATAATACTTGTTGCTATCGAGAAAGAAGTCGCTCACCCGCACGATATGGGCGTGGGTAAGGCCGACCAATAATTGCGCCTCCTGTTGAAAAGCGGCCACCGCTTGCTGGCGTTCGACCGGATCGACAAGCGAGGCGCTGGACATTTCCTTGAGTGCGACAAGCCGGCCAGCCAAATTCATGTCCTGCGCCCGGTAGACAGCCGCCATACCTCCCTTGCCGATACAGTTGACAATCTGGTAGCGGCCGCCCAGGCGCATATTTGCCGGAAGTCTTCCCGTCGGCAAAAAGACCGGCGGTGCAAGGGGGGCGCCACAACGGCTACAAAATTTGGCGGTCGGCTTGTTGTCGGCCCCACAACGTTGACATGTGTTCATCGTGATCTCAGGGGTTGTTTGGGTCGGTGGCATCGAGCCGCACGGTTTTACCGCTGCCAAAGCGGATGGTCTTCTGCGCCTCGGAACTCATCTTATGCTGGCTTTCCAGCTCATCGGCAGCCAGGCGCACGGTTTTGGCCAGCTCGGCATCGCCCTGGCTGAGCAGGATCGTGTGCGCGGCGCGCAGTTGTTGGGTGGCATTGGCGATATTGCCCGCCTCCGCTTCTCGCAGCGCGCGGGTCTGAAGCTTGAAGGCCGTCACTTTCTCGACGATATTCATGACACGCGCATTGACTTGCTGCGCCTGAAACGCATCCTGCGTAAAACTCATCATGATATCGGCGCGCACCTTCTCTTGCGTGAGGCCGAGCAGCGGGACATCGTAGGTAACTTCGGCCTGGGCAATGCGGTAGGCGCCGGCCTGCCGCGCGGGCAGCATCAGTTCGACCAGCAGCGCCTGGCCTTGCCCCTTCTCCAGTTCGCCTAACGGCGCCGCCACGACGCGGTCGCTCAGCGGCCGGTAGCCCAGATCGGCGATAACCGGCACGACTCGCCAGATCTTGCGCGGATTGATGCCCGCCACCAACCGCAGCACCAATTCAGCATTTTGCACCACCGTGGCCTGCATCGACTGCACAGCCGTTTGGAAATAGGCAACAATCTGCTGGGGGCCGGCAATGTAATCAGCCTGACCGCCGGTGGCAGCAGCCAGGTTGATCAGCAGTTGCTCATTCCAGTCGCCGCCAATGCCCAGCGCCACCAATGGGATGCCAGCGCCGGCCTGCTTCTGCGCCTGCTTGTGGCAGCGATCCTCGTGCTCGGTTTGCCCGTCGGTGAGCAGCACCAGACGGTTGATAGCGTTTGGCGCATAGGCGCGTCGTAGCTCACTCAGGCCTACCTCCATCGCCGGCGCGATTTCGGTGCCACCGCCCGCGCTGAGCCGATCCACCTGACGCTTGAGATTCTGCTTGTCCGCGGGGCTGGACGCCTGCTGACTCTTGACAAGCGTCTTAGGGCTGCTGTCGAAGGCCACCACCGAGATGAAGTCCTCCGGCCCCAACAGGTCGATGACGCGCTTGACGGCATCTTTGAGACAGGTCATCTTGGCGCCATCCATCGACCCGCTCTTATCCAGCACCAGGCTGAGGTTGAGCGGCATCTGCACGGCTGCCATCGCCTGCGTGGGAACAATCTCTATAAGCACGTAGGCCAGTTGCGGCTGGCCGGTGGCTGGCAGATACTCTTTGTTGAGCGTGCAGATCAGGTTGACTTCGTTCGGCATGGAGAATGTCCTCCTTAAGGACATCACTGTAATAGCCTGTTAGCGAGAATAGATTACTACTCAGTCACCCCAAGGTGTCTTCTTGGTTGGTTCCGGTTTTGGCTCTTCTTCAATAGGATTGCTCTCTCCACCGCGTTCAGGACTGGCGATTGGTGGACGCTTTTGAGCAGATTCGCGTTCGCGAAAACGAAACAGAAACGGGTCGCGTCTTTCGGTACTCATAGTTGATTCATGTCCTTTCATCCTAACAAAGGGTACGTATGCTCAACGGAGGTGAAATTCCCGCTAACAGGCAAGCAAGCGCATTGCTTACTTCGACTCCAGATAATTGTTCTGCCCAAAGGAACTGACCGTTTCCATTGATTTCTAAGAAAACATATTCTCCATCCGGGCGTCGGATCAAATCAATTGCGCCAAATTCCAAGCCGAGTCGTCGAGTAAGCAAAATACATTTTGCAGCAACCTCTTTTGGCAGATCATAAGGAGTATAAGGTGTATTCATTATGTCGTATCGTCTCCAATCCAGTGCAGAGATCGAACTACTTTGGCTATCGATTTTGATAGATAAAACTTGTTGGCCTACAATATTCACACGCAATTCATACAACTTTGGAACTTCTTCTTGAAAAGTAACAGGCGCAGTGCGCAGTTGCTCATCTGAACGCAACTCTTCTGCAGTGATTCGGTTGGTCATTACGCAAAAGACATCTTCGCTATCTTGGGCATAAACCCACCCACTTCCTGTTGGTTTTACAATAACCTGCCCGTCACAAGCTTTATGGAAGTCACGCGCTGCATCAGCGTTATTTGTAATCAGCGTTTTTGGAGTACAAAGACCAACTTGACGTGCAATTCTTAGCTGCAGTGGCTTACGTGCTGCTTCTTGTAGATGGGTGGGGTGGGAAACCCAAAGAGTGTTTGACATCAAAGAATAGGCTGAATCTAGGGCAGCGCGCCACTCATCGCGTGCAAATTCTAGGCCTTCTGCACTAATGTCTTCTGGTGTGGCCACTAAACGCGGGCGGCGGTACCAAACGGCGTTAAAGTGTGATAAGTCTATTGAGGTATTTCCATCTTGCAAATGACAAGAGGGATCGCCTCCTATCAACCTATGAACAAGCGTAAACATCAGATCGCCCGTTAGTCGTTCAGGGTAGAACAGATAATATCTTGCTCCTAACTCATGTAACTGCTTAACAACGGCTGACGTATGAATATCTTCTGGATTCGAGATGATTAATACGTTTGCGTTCATATTATGAATGACCCCTCACATACCAAAGTGGATTGCTCTCCTTGACTTTCATAATGTGACAGGGGTAAAAATTCTTTCATCGTATTGGCGCTCAGTTGCCAAATAGCGTTCTCAGGGACAGTACTATCGCACGCTGGCCCGCCATCCTCCTCCTTGGATCGCCACCAATGTATTGAGCGGGAAGTCGCCGTTGCGAGCGTGGTTGAATAGGTTGTCCTTGCACGTCTCCACGCTGCTGCTGCGGAGAAGAAAGCCGCGCTCGAACGTCTGCACCAGCGCACAGAAACCTTTCTCTTCGGCACGCGCCCAGCCAAGTTCTTGAAAAAAAGTGTCGTTTGTTCCCCAGATGTAACCCGTGCCGCGCACTGGCTCCAACAAGCCAGGCGGCGGTGCACCGCGCGATGGCGTCGCTGATTGGCCATCCCAAACGTCCTGCACCTCCTGCCACCAGCCGCTGTTGAAAAAGCCATAGACATGGTTGGCGTCGCTGCGCCACATCATCATGCCGCGCTCGTAGGGCGTCCAGGATGACCACACAATCGACGGTCCGCTCGTAGGGCAGCCGATTTCGCTTTGATTCCAGAGGCTGGACAACTCGTCGGCGGCCGCAATGGCGCAGCTTGCGGGTCGTGGCGGTTGCGTCGGTTGCGGCGGCGCCGCCACGATGGGGAACGCGGCGATGGCTTGATCAACTGCCAGATAACGCGTCGACGCCCAGCCAACTTCGCCGCTGGCCGCGCGCACCTGCAGCCAGTCATCATCCACCGAACGCCCCAGCACTTGCAGCGTCACACCGTTCGCAATTTGCAGCACCACGGCATAGACGGTGCCTGGCCCTTCGCGCAGGTTGAGCTTGCCATCCGACTGCACAATCGCCTGATTCGAGGCAGCGCGGGTCGGCGTGGGCTTTAGCGGCGAAGTAGGGGAAGGCCGCGCTGCCAGCGTTGCCTGCACCTGCACTGCGATCGTGGTCGCCAGCGCGCCTGCTGTTGCGGTTGCATTGGCCGTTGGTGATGCGGTGGGCGTCGCGGTGGGCGTGTGGGTCGGCGTGGGCTGTGCAGTGAGTGTGGCAGTCGGCTCAACTGTAGCGGATGGTTCAACTGTGGCGGTCGGCTGCGGCGACAGGGTGAAGGTTGGCGCGAGCGTCACTGCTGTCGTAGTGAACACATCCGTTGTGGAGAGTAATGGCTGCACAACGCCGGCCGGCGTTGCCGCCAGCGCCTGATCGAGCACGACGGCGACCGCGGTGGCGGTCAGATCCGGCGTCGGCGTGGTCGGCGCGCCGACCACGCTCTGTGCTGGGCGGGCTGGCGATGGGCAGCCCACGATTACGGTGGCAATCCCTACCAGCAGGACAAGCAGAGCGCTCCTGTTGATAATATGAACGCTCACCGACCAAAACAAATCTTTCTGCATCTCTCATCTCCCCATTTGTGTGCGGTTGACGTTATTCACCCAGCACCGTAATACCGATCACATTGATTGCCGGATCAAGACTACCAGCCGTCTCTGCGGAGTGGTCGGCAATTTCGATTGTCGTCAGTACTCTTCGAGCCAGATATTCTGGAATCGCAATCGTGACCATGTCGATCACGCCTAGACCACTGTCATGCCGATTGCCACCGCTCCAAACCTGCTGCGTATTGGCATCCTCGGTCCAGGTAACATCCTGTTCACCATAGATTTTCCATTCGCGCAGATTCCAGCCCGGAATTACCTGCACCTGGATTGACTGGCCATTGTCAAATACCAATGCGACCAGGCCGACCGCATCCCCCAAACAGGAGCGCCGCGTATTACCACCGGTCAGCAATAAATGAACGGATTGAGGCAAATGAATCCTCAAATCTGGAAAAAGAAGGCGGGTTGGATAGCCAGGCAGCGGCTCAGCCTGCGTGGTGATCGAATTGCGGCCTGTGGGCAGATCGAACCAGACACCACCCAATTCTACGCGTCCCAACGGTGGCGATTGGTATCCTTCTTGCGTACTCGCATTTGCATAACCTTGCAGCGATATCGAGTGATAGTGGTAAGTCACTGGCGTTGATGTAGGCTACGCCGTTGCTGATGGCGTCGGTGACGCCGTTGCGGTGGCTGTCGCTGTGGACGAAGAAGTTGGCGTCTCCGAAGCGGTCGCAGTTGGAAGTGTTGTTTCGGTAGGCCAGGTTGTTGGAAGCACCGTGGGATTTTCTGACGCGTTCCCATCAGACGACCCTGGTGGAGTCTCGCGCACAATCGGAGTCGGGGTAGCGGCGACGCCGGCTGGCGACGCCAACGTCTGCGTCGTTAGCGTGGCAGCCACGGCAGTTGCAATACGCTCCTCTGCAGAGCGACTCAAGGCTTCGCTGATCACCTGACTGGCGGCCGTGGCTGTGGCGTCCTGCACTGGTTCCTTGTCTGGTGTGGCGCTACACGCTGATAACAGCACCATGCCGAAGGCGCAGACAATGACCCCAGAGCACAGACGCAGGTCAACCAATGGCTTGGGCAAGGCTGGGCCACAGCTGTTCTTGCACCGCAGCAACTGCGCAGAGATTCTTGGTAATAGCTTACTATCTATTGTCATTGGACACACCGAAACCCAACATCATAGTTGGCAAAGGTTGCTTCCAGTTTGGTGCCGCGATCCGCCGTGCGGCCGCGGAATGGGTAGACAAACCAACTGCCGCCGCGCAGAATGTACCGATCACCCTGGCGCGTGGCAGTCCATTCAAAGGCATTGCCGGCCATGTCCTGGACGTCCCACGGGCTGGCGCCACCAGCAAAGCTGCCCACAGCCGCAGGTCCGGTGGCGCCAATATTGGCGCGGGTGACGTCCAGCATGTTTCCCCAGGGATAGACACGCCCATCGACCCCGCGTGCGGCCTTTTCCCACTCTTCTTCCGTTGGCAAGTGGGCGCCGATCCAGGCGCAGAATGCGCCAGCATCATAGAAACTGACCCCCACGACAGGGCGGTCGCCAGCAAAGAAAAGCGGATCGTAGGGGATATTGCTACTGGAAATTGCACGTCCGGCCACTGCGCAGACATCGGCGTCAACACAAGCTACGTAATCGGCATTTGTGACTTCATAGGCCATGATCCGGTAGGTGGGCAGCCACACCGTTCGCTGCGGAAGTTCGTTGTCAAACCAGTTCCACTCACAATTGCCTTCCCACCGGTTGCATTCGGCAACCGCCGCGTCCAAATCAGAAGGGGTGCTGCCCATGATGAAGTCGCCTGCAGGCACTTCGATCCATTGAATGGCCGGAACCGACACCGGCGCCGCAGCAGACAGAACTGGCTCTGTCACGGCGATTGCCAGCCTGGGCGTCGCCGAAGCTGGTGCAGGTGTCGATGAAGGTCTGGCTGCCAGCGTCGCTTGCACTTGCACCATAATCTGTGTTGCCTGTGCGCGTGCCGTAGCCATGCCATCATCCGTGGGTGATGGAGGAATCGTTGCGGTGGGCGTAGGAGTCGAGGTGGGCTGTGCGGTCAGCGTCGCAGCGACGGCTGTGCCCAGTTCAAAAGCGATGGCTGTCCTTGTGGCGCCAGAATCAACAGTCGCCGAGTGTATGAATGTGGCGGCGGCCGGCGGTGCAGCCACCTCGTTGCTTGCCTGCTCCGGCTCTATCACCGGTATGGAGGCGGTTGCCGCCAGCGCCTGGTCGATCAGGATCGCCGCGGCCGTGGCGGTGCGATCAGGCGTTGGCGAGTAGGGTGCGCCGCCACCAGTGCTCACTGCGGGTGGATTTGCGTCGCACGCACTTGCCAGCACCAACAAATACAGGAGCGACCCACCTACCAAAGTTCGGCCGGTCTCTGACAGTCCAGTTCTGGAAACGTTCATGTTGCCTCCTCAATTGTCGATGATCACAGCTACACGACAGGGTGATGGATAGTTTCCACTGCGGTCAACCACCGTCAACTGCAGGAGATACTTGCCGTTGCGAAACATGGTTGTATCCATGGTGGCGAGCAAACCTGCGGCGACGGGAGTATCACTGTCCGTGATGAAACTGAAACGTTCATCTGAACTGGCGGCCGGTGCAATTTCGATCTTGTAGTAGCGAAAGGCTTCATGGCGAGCAACGCCATAGATCGAAACAGCGCCGCGCAGAGTCTGTCCGGCGGCGGGGGCCGTAATCACGGCGCGTGGATCGATGCATAACTCAACCGCTGGCTGCGTTGGTATTCCAGGCGTAGCGGTGGCTGGCGCTGATGGCGACGTTGCTGTGGCTGTCGACGTCTCCGCTGTGGGTGTCGGAATCTGAGCCAGCCGCCGACGTAACTCTTCGAGAAGGATCGTTGAAGAGTCGGTTTCACCAGCAACAGCCGTCTCTTCATCAGCAGCAGCCAGCGGCAAGCTAGGCTGATCGGGGGTCAGTGTGGGTGGCTGTGCAGCGGGAAGGAGGGGTGCAGAAATGGTTGGCCGTGTGACCTCAAGCGGCTGCACCGTGACTATCGTCGTTGGCTCAGCAATAGAGGTGGGAGAAAGTGTTCTTGCTGCGGCCGGTGCAAGGGAAGGTGTCGCACTAGAAAGTGACAGAACATCATTCCAGAAGCGCCACGTAATCCAGGCGGTCATGAGAAAGATTGCCAGCATAAGCCATTTTGCCAACCCCCCCAATGCTATGGAGCGAGCCAGCAAGCCGCGCGGTGCAATCTCTACCGATACGGGAACCTCGATTGCTCCGCCACTAGTTGACACCTGCACGCTGCCCGTGTAATTCTGGCCCGGCTGGAGGACACGGGTGTCCACCAACACAGACAGTTCAGCATAATTGGCATGTATTGAGGAATCCTGAATCAAGAGCCAGGGGACGCTACTCTGAATCGTTCCTTCCAACTGTCCGACGCCGACATTCTCGATGACGAGCTGCATTGGAATCTGGCGCCGCCGTTGCCGGCCCACGTTGAGCGAAGCGGGCTTCATCCGCAGCATCGTGGGCAGCGCCTCGGCACGGACCTGTACAGCCGCATGGCCGCCGGTCGAAGCGATCCTCACCGTGGCGACATTCATGCCGGCTTTGGGCAGCCGATCACCGTGTACGGTGCAGGTAATCTGGTTTTGGTTGCCTGCAAAGCTCTGCTTGTCAGGGATAAGCCAGGTTTCCGCACAAGCGATCTGGCCACTGAGCGTCTGCTCGCCGTGATTGAGCAACTCCAGCCATACTGTACGCGTCTCATTCGCCTTGACGATGCCGAAATCCAACGCCGCCGGCCTCACCACCAGAAGCGGCGGCGCGACGATATAAACTTCGACCGTGGCACGGGCCACACCGGCGTTGGCGATGATGGTGATCGCTGCTGTGTGAATCCGACGCTCGGCCAACCCATGCGTATCCACAGCGAAAGAAAGCTGGTTGGCTTGCAGCGTGGGTGAGATGACCAGCCAGTTTGCGGACGAAACCGCGCGCCCGCGCACCAAGGCGCCCGGCGTCACAGCGAGTTGCAGCGTTTGCGCCAGCCGCACGCCGGCAGCGTTGGGTCCAAGCCTGAGTGTGTACTCGCTTTGCGTAAAATGCATCTGCTGGTCGGGGCGCCATGCCGTGCTTTTGCACGCAGGGCAGGCAGGGTGCAAGCGCTGAGCAGAAGTCGTCAGATCGCTGCTCACAAATTCATGGCCGCAGAGTGCACAGCGAAAGATGCGCTGTGGATACCACTGCTGACTACAGCGGGGGCAGGCTTCCGGCAGCGTGGACTGGCCGCGCGCCTGCGTCTTCCATTCATGGCCACAATGGTGACAGTGACAAATCTGATCCTGCGGGTAGCGTTTATCGAAGAGTGTGACTTCGCCGCGACTGGCAAGCATCTTTTGTTCGTCAGGTGACAAACGCTGTCGCCAACTGTGTAATTGGCTGGTGCTGACATTCACCCCGATCGCGCCCAACGCCTTCAATTTAGAGCCTATAACTTGTGCCTGCGCTCTGTTCACCCCGCGTATATAGCGCGCAGGCGCCTGCCATGTCAGCACCTCGGCGTCTAGTACGGAGAAGCCCAGTTCGTTTTGCAAGTAGCGGATCATGGCCGGGCGATCAGCGTCGGTAATCGGCTGTGAGACCATTAACGCATAGCTGGTGTGCTGGGTTGGCGGTCTTGGCGGTCTTGGCGGCGCAAGCGAGCGCGACGCTTTGTTTAGCGCCTGCCGCAGTTCGGCGGCCGTATAGCGCTGGCGGACATCCTGTGCCAACGCCTTATCCAATGCACTGGAAACGCCGGTCGGAAGCATAGGTAATTGCGGAAAGCTGAATGGGTGCGGACCTGGATCGTCGCCGGTGAGCACATGATAGAGCGTGGCTGCCAGAGCATAGACATCAGATTTTGGCTCCGACTGGGCCTGGTACTGCTCGGGTGGCGCATAGCCGGCGGTGCCAAAAATGCTGCTTTTCTTGACGCCTACCTGCCCATTGCGCTGCACTGCCAGCCGCGCTTTGGCAACGCCAAAGTCGACCAGCCATGCCGACCTGATTTTGTCGTGGTCAACGATAATGTTGGCGGGTTTGATGTCATGATGTACGAGTGGTGAAGGCAAGCCAGCGAGATACTCAAGAATTTCGCAGACCTGTATTCCGCACCCAATCACCTGTGGCGCGAGCTGCGGCTGGCCGATGAACTGCTCCAACGTGTCGCCTTCCACATACTCCATAACAATATAATTGTGGCCTTGCTCAGAGAAGTAGCTCAATAGGTTGGGGATTCTGGGGTGTTTCAAACTAACGAGCGTCCGCGCTTCATCTTCAAAACGCTTGCGCGCCTCCTGCACCTCCTGCGGGTCTGAAGGGTCAAAGTAATCCAGCATCTCCTTGATGACGCAGCGCCGGTCAAACGCCTCTTTATCCTCCGCCAGGTAGATCATGCCCATGCCGCCCTTGTTGAGCGGACGTAGAATACGATAGGCGCCGTTGTGCACGAGTGCGCCTAGCTGGAGACGCTGTGGCGCGGGTGTAGACGTCATCCCGGGCAACGCCGCGCCACAGCGTGCGCAGAACTTTGCGTTGCTGCGGTTCGAAGTAAGGCAGGCTTGACAAACAATACCTTTACTCATATAACCGCGCCCTTACGATGATTATTGGACACCCAACTCACCGCGTCGATACCTTTCCAAAACAGGTAAGCCAGCGTGGCGACTTGATCTGCCTGTGAGATGGCTGGGTTCACATCCACGCCAACAGGCGGCGCAGATGGTGCTGTCTGTTCCGACAACGTGACAGCGGTCTGCGTTACCTCCTGTGCAGATGCCGCTTGTGTCAGGGCATTATCCAGCAACAAACTGGCTGCCGTGGCCGTTTCATCGACCGGACGCAACGTCGGTCCTATATCCGATGTGTCACGGCCACAGCCGGCAATCGTGGCGGTAACGACAATCCAACCAATCTGACAAAACTTTGCCTTGATGTTCATGGTTCATCCGCCCTGTAATGCACCAAAACGGCCAGTACACCGGCGATATTCTGCTCCCATTCAAGCGCGTCGTGGGTGCGCAATTCCACCTCGATGGCTGACATCCCTTGTGTGGCCAGCCAGTCGACGGCGTCGCCGGTTACGGTGTAGCTAGTGAAGGCGGCCTGATAGGGGTAGCCAGAGGCAGCGGCGTACACCTGCGCCAGCGCAATACCAGGTGTATAGCTCTCTTCACAACCGCCAGCGAAGACACCCGGCACGGCGCTATGCCAGAAGATGGCGGCCGTCGCCGGTGGGTCGTGCAAGAATGCGCTCAATGACTGTGTCTCTGGCTCCGAATGCGGCGCGGCGCCGCCACTGACCTCGGTCTTTCCCCACAGCCCAGTTGGCGCCCAGCGGCAATCCCAATTGCGGTTCAGGTCGACGTCGTTGCCGTTAAGGCGTCCAGGACGCGTATTGGCTGCGACCTCATCCACGGTGAAGCGACCTGGATGACCCACGACCCTAACGACGCCATCCGGGTTGGCGGCAGGGACGATCTCGACAGTGACATTCGGAGGGATCGACTCCGGGTGAGCAACCAGGTAATCGATCACGGCATAGGCAAGCAGCACTGTGTTCCATTCATAGCCGCCGTGGATGCCACCGACAAAAACAATGCGATTCGGGCCTGCACCGAAACGATAGGCTTCCAGCGAATACCCTGACACCGAGTGGCCGATGATCTGCGGCGTCGGCGCTATACCTGGAACGGGCGTATTTGCCGGCGCATCGGCGGTCGTTGCCGGCGCCGGAGTGGGCGATGGAAATGGTGCACAGGGGATGATCAGACGGCGCCCCGCTGCAAGCGGCGCCGCCAAGCCGAGACGATTGACCGCCGCCAGTTGTCCGACCGGGACATTAAAGCGCTGCGCCACGTTCTCGGCGGTGTCGCCCGCAATGCTCACATACTCTTGCGCGTGGACGCACATGCCTTCCGTGAGCGTAGCCACAGGGAATGCTTCAACCGGCAATGCATCAATGCTTGTACCATCCTGGGTTGGGGTCGGGAACAAAGGGCGCGTTGACGACGCCCCGACGCTTACACGCAGAGGACTCAGACGCGGCGCAAGCAAAGGTGGTCGCGGGCCTGACGGCGTCATACAGCCCGCCAGTACGACGACGCCTAACGCCACGGCCACCATTATCAGTCGCCATCGTATTCGCTGCGTCTCGCCGCCGCATGTCTTTGCATGACAAGGGCCAAACCTGCTCGGTTGCTTATCGCCCATACGCCTCCAACACGGCAAGGATGCCGCGCAGATTGAGCGACCAGTCGGTATCCGCGTAGTCGCGCAGCAGCACCGATGTCGCGGGGATGCCGCGCTTGTCGAGTGAGTTGGCTGCGTCGCCGTTGACGGGATACCACGCCCACGGATCGACTGTGTAGCCGGTGGCGCCGCCGTAAATTTCCGCCAGCGGCTGCGAGACCAACGACCGGTCGCCACAGCCGCCCGCCGAAACCTGACCCGTCTCCATTTTCGCCTCCCAAAAGATCACCGCCACCGCGCCGCCGCCGGTGATATAATTCAGCAGCGCCTGCGTCTCCGGCTCCGAGAAAGGTGCGACGCCCCCACTCACCGTCTGGTCTCGCCATTTCGCTTCCCCCTGCCACTGGCAATCCCAGTTGCGATTCAGGTCGACGCCTGTTGCATTGAGCCGCCCTTCCAGCTTGCCGGGAGCACGCCGCGCATCCGGGTTGGCGTTGAGCACAATGCCAAGCGTGACGTTGCCAGGCACCGCCTCCGGGTGGCTGCGGAAGTAATCGGCCGCCTGCTGTGCCAGCGCCGCCGTGCCAGGCGCCGAACCGGCGTGCAATCCGCCAACAAAGATGATCCTTCGGTCGCCGCTGCCGATTTCCGCAACTTCGATAGACCGCCCGTTTACGGACGCGCCAATGACCAGATCACGACTGCGTTGAGGCGTCGGCGTCGCTGTGCGCGTAGCAGTGGCAGTGGCAGTGGGGCGCGGCTGCGCCGTCAATGTCGCAGCAATGGCTGTCTGCAGCGCTACTGTCTGTGCGGATCGAGTCGCGGCCAGGTTTGGGGTGGACGTCGGCCGTGCAGTCAGGGTCGCCGCAATCGCCGTTTCAATCGCGCGCACCTGTGCAGTCGATGTTGCGGCAAAATCAGGTGTGGCTGTGGGTTGTGCAGTCAGGGTCGTCGCAATCGCTGTTTGCATGGCGTGCCCCTGTGCAGTCGATGTTGCGGCAAGATTAGATGTGGCTGTGGGCTGTGCGGTTTGTGTGGCCGCCAGCGCCGTCGCGACGGCATCAGCCAGGGCCTTCTCTGTGGCGGCGGCGTCGGACGTGGCGGTTGGTGAGGGGATGATCGTTGGCGAGGGCGCCGTCGTCGAAGTAGGTGCAACGGATGCAGTTGGCGATGGTGTCATATCTGTCGACGGCGGCGCAGGCGTGGCGCTCTCTTGCAGCGCGCTGTCTATGATCGACTGTGCGGCAATGGCCGTCGCATCCGTGGCTGCGGTGGCTGCGGTGGGAGGTGCGCTTACTACTGCGCGATCCAACTGCGATTGGGGAGTGCCTGCACAACTGCCAACGCCACATGAGATCGCCACAAGCATCACCAAACTAGTTATTCGTTCATGGAACATGCGCATGATTCTACCGTCCTTGCTTACTCCGCCACGTCTTCACGGCTGGCGATCACCGCTTTTTCCACGCGCCAGCGCTGCCCGTCGTAAGCAAGCTGATAAGCAACTTCAGCGTCGAGAACCTGTTCGTCCGTCATGGCATCGCCCGACGGCTGACGCGTGAAAGTCTGAATACGCTGCCGTTCCCGCGTCAGGAGCTTTGCCGTAGGAAATTCCAAAATCGGCTGTACGATCTCCAGTCCTTCCAGCGTGACCTGCTGAAATTGCTGGCGGTCGCGCAGTTGCTGCACCTCATTCTGCACCTGCGCCAATGCGTTGCCTGCCGCAAAGACCGGTAGCGCCGCCAGCACTTCAGAGCTATTGCTGTTGAGTGCGGTTGCCAGCGCCGCCTGCTGAGCGCGCCGAAAGCCGCGGACCATCGCCTCATAATCTGGCGTCGGAACTGGCGTGGGTGTTGGCATCGCTGTAAATTTTCCAAACTCGGCAATCTTAATCTCAATTCTTTCCCGATTAACAAAACCTACTGTTGCCAAGCCAACCATGATTAGCAAGATCGGCAGCCAGATCAGACAACCGCGCCGCCCGCGCAATACTGTGTGTTGAGCGTTGCTTCTACTCATCCTCTACTCCGTTGCCTTCGAAGCACTGTGTGGAAGTTGACCGGCCAGAATGGCGGCCCATTGCATATCAATCTGGCGGTAGGCGGCCACCTGCTCTGACCCTCCAGCGAAATCGGCCAGCAGGTTCAGATAGGCAGCCTTTGTCTCATCGACTGCCGCAACAAAATCATACGGGCTAAACGATGCGGAAACAGGCGATGCGGCGCTTTCAGCCATCCACTCACCTTCCAGGTCGGCAAGCGAGCTGCCATAGATGCCGTGATAGTCACTGGTAGGGTAGAGGCGCGCCAAAGCCTCTACGCCGTAACGCCCGATCAAAAATTGCACAAAGCAACCGGCTGCATAGTAATTCTCCAGATTGCGCAGATGACCTTGATAAGCCAGTTCCGCGGAAATCTGTGGCAAGACGCCTGCTTGCGCGTACGCCGCACAGAACTCACGCAACGACAGCAAAGCGCCCTCGCCGGCAAAGCTCAATCCAGCATAAACCGCCAGCCCTTCGCTAAGCATCACCGAACTGGGCGCGCCAAAGGTGTTCCAGGCGTACAGATGCGTCAGCTCGTGCGCAACGATATAGCGTTGCATGGCGCTTTCCATCCCGTTGTCCACCACGATCTGAAAGCGACGATCACGCGAAAAGCTGTACCCGCGCAGCGCCTGATCCGGTGCGGCAAAGAGCGAACCCGCCGCGTATATGTCGAAGCGGCCAGCGAGCACGACGCCAAACCGCTGCTCGTGATGCGCCAGAATCTGCGTCACAAGGCCCGCCAGATCGACCGGGGCGATGGCTGGCGGCGTGGCGGGATCATAATGCAGGGTGAAGCGCTCGCGTTCCAGCATGGCGGGATACGCTGCGTCGAGATCGCCACCCAGTACAGCGAACCGATACGGGGTGGCATCGACTGCGCTTTCATCCACTCGGTCGATCAATTCCGGCGCCGGCAAAACCATTGCCTCCGACAGTATGACCTCTGATTCTTCCACCGGAATTTTCAGCGCCTGGCCCGGCAGGATCAGATCGCTGTCGAGCCTGTTGGTGGTGCGGATCGTATCAACTGTTGAATCAAAGCGGGCCGCGATGGCAAAGAGCGTATCTCCGGCGACAACGATGTATGTCACCTGGCTGGCAGCAATCACGTCTATGGTTGGAACTGGCGCTTCGACTGGGGTCGGCGTTGGTGGTGCCAGCGGTGTCGGCGGCTCGGCCATCGAAGATGCAGCCGTCGGCGCTGGCGGGAACGTTTGAGCAGGCGTCGGCGTGGGAAAGCGAACTGGCTCCACTGCACGCGGCAACGGCGAGTTGACCTGCGTGTTGCGGGTGGCGGCGTCCGTGGTGCAGCCGGCGAGGAGTAAAATCACCAAGAGCCACACCCAGAGCGTCAGCCAGCAGAATTTTGTCATCGTGACCACACCGGCCCCCAGGGCGTATCACCGCTCAACAAAGTTCGACGTTGTCCCCCAGTTGCATCCACCAGCTCAACACCCTGCCGCGAATTGAAGGCGATCCACCCAGTCGCCGACCAGGTTGCCCGACCGGCGCCCTCACCTGTCACCAGAAGCCGCGGCTCGCCTCCTTGGGCAGAAACAATCCAGAGCGTAGCCGCATCGGTGGTGGTTGGCCCTGTCGTCGTGTGATAGATGATCGTCTGACTATCGGGCGACCACGCCGGAAAGCGACAGTTCTCATAACAGTCCGTAATCTGGCGGGTGGCGCCGCTGGCAAATTCATACACGTAAATCTCCCACCCACCGCTGCGATCCGACATGAAGGCCAGCCTGGCGCCGTCAGGCGACCAAGCTGGCGCGCGCCCCTGTACACCCAGGTAATTCTCGCTGCCATCGGCAAGACTCAGCACCCACAATTCGCCATCGACGTTGTAAGCCTGCGTCATACAGTTGCGGCGGTAGACCAGTTGCCGGCCATCGGGTGAGCTGTCCGGCTCGCGCTCATCGCATGGTGAGGTCGTCAACTGCTGCACCGCGCCGCGTTCAATGTCCACTGCGTAGAGATCATAGGTCCCGGCACAGTCGCTATGATAGAACAACAATTTGCCACCCGGCGCCCAGCCTGGCTCGGCCTCATCACAACTGCGGTTGGCCACGGTGCGATCCAATCCACTTGTCATGTCTAGCACATGGATATCTGAGTCGCGCACATCCCCATAAATATAGGCCAGGCGCAGCGGCGTTTCAGAGAGCGGCGTCGCCGTCGGCTGCAGTGTGGGAGAGGGACGCGGTGTGAGAGAAGGTCGCGGCGTCGAGGTTGCCGTCGGCGCCTGTGCAGTGAGCGTGGCTGCGACGGCTGCCGCCATCTGCGCTGCCTGCGCCTCCTGCGTTGCCCGGGCAGCAAGCGTTGCGGCCACACCGGTGGCGAGCGTCGCGGCCTGGTTCGTCGCCGTAGCCGCCAAATCGGGCGTTGGTGTGGCAGTCGGCATGGACGTCACTGTCGGTGTGGCGGTGGCAGTGGGTGTGCTCGTCGCTGTGTGCGTTGAAGTCGCCGGCGCTTCCGCAACAGGTAGTGGGTCTGCCGGCGTTACATCCTGCGCCGAAGCCGATGTGTTGGCTGGCTGCTCAGTCACTGCCGGGCTTGCACCCACCTCATCAGTTCCTGTGTCTTGCTGTAGACTTGCCTCGATGGTCTCCTGTGCATGGATTGCCATCAGATCGGGCGTCGCTGTAGAGAAGGGCAGCGTAGCTGGCGCACCTTGATGGCAGCCAGTCAGCGCGCCTGTCCAGACGAGCAACAGGATCGGTGTCATCCATCGTATGCGGACATGCCAATTATTCATGGCCACAGAAAACTCTCGCGATTGACAGCGCCGATGACGCCGTTGACATTGTCCACCCAGACGTGCGATTCCTCGCTGCGTGTAAAAAAGTTGTACAGCCCATGCTGTTGGTTGTCGACCAGTGCGCCCTGTCGTCCCTGGATCAGCCGGATCACCAGTTGACGGAACGGTGAAAGGGTTGCCCGATTCGGATCGCTGCGATAGGCGTCCAGTCTGCCTGGTCCCACATCCTTGGCAAGCCAGTCGCCCCACACCTGATTGACGAGTGCATTGACCCGGTCGCCAGTATCGCCGCGCCGCAGGGCGTCTGCCATCGTACGCGTGGTGATGCCAAGATTGGGCAACTGAAACTCGTCGAGATGGTCGATCAATGCCTCAATCAACCGGTCGCGTTCGGCTGGATAGGTTGCCGGCGCCCAGGATTGTTGCGCACGTTGGCGTAGGTTCGCCGCCAGGTCAGCATAGGGTGAGACGACAATGGGAGCGGTCGTCGGCGTATTTGTCCCAGTCGCAGTCGGTCTTGGCGTTGGCGTCGGCTGGGCAGTCAAAGTCGCTGCCACCGCCGTCCCCAGCAGCGCTCCCTGGGTGGCGGCGAAATTGGGCGTGGAGGTTGGCGTCGCCTGTGCCGTCAATGTCGCTGCCACCGCCGTCTCCATGACGGCACGCTGCGTTGCCTCCCATTGGGGCGTTGGCGATGGTGTCACCTGTGCCGTCAAGGTGGCTGCAATCGCTGTCTCCAAGACGCTGGCCTGAACTGTGGCCGTGGCTCCATCGTCGGGCGTCGGCGTCGGACTGAGTGTTGAGGTCGCGGCAGGCGAGGGCATCACCGTCGGGGAAGGTGTGGCCATGTCCGGTTCTGCCATATCCGGCGTCACATCAGGTGGGCGAGCCGTCGGCGTTTCAGGGTTACCGCCCAACAGAACCGCGTCAATCGTCTGCCGCGCGGTGACCAGTGCGACATCCGGCGTGGACGTGGCGCGCGATTCGGGGGCGCTAAAGCATCCAGCAGTGAGCAACGTAGCTATTGCCAGCACAACCGCTTTGTTTGGAGAGGAAAACCGCATGTCCATGCTCTTTGTCTCTGCTATGCTCTACTCGATCCAGAGATCGAGCAACTCGGGTGCGAAACCATGCAATGTGCGTGTTTGCTTAGAGACGCGGATCGTGATCGCGCTCTCCTGGCCGGCAAAGCAGCCGAAGCGCGGCGCATCCACGGCCAGCCAGCCCACCAACGAAACCACCTGCCCGTAGAGATAGCCGCGACCCGTGTTCTTGATGCGCAAAGTTACCTGCTGCGGGCCGTGCCACCACGGCATCATCCAGCGCGCGTCTGGCATGATTCCCAGGCCAAGCTGCCGTTCGACCTCGCGCCAGTTGGTGGTGAATGCTGGCGCTTCGGCGCCCAATGCCCGCAATGCCTGCTCCAACCCGGCATTGATGTTACGATCGGCGCTGGCTTGCTGTACTTTGCTCAGCACCGTTGGCCATGATTCAACGGTGCGCCGGAGCCAACTGCTCTTGGTAGGCTCGCCCAGGTAGCGTGCGGCAGCAAAGAGTTCACCGCTGCCCAGCAACTGGATGGCTTGGAGCCAATGGCGGTCACACCAGTTGATCAGTTCTTTGACATCCTGGATCGGCGTCGAGTCCACGCTGGGGTAAAAGGGCCCATCCATCGCGATGGTGACCTGCACGGTGGCGCCGCCTTCTGCGCCGGCATCCACGGTCAGTTCGCCGCTGTACCGCCCGCGCGTACTCACTTCCTGCAACCTGAGATGAAGCGGGACTGTCTGGCGACCGTGACTGGGTACGTTGACGGAGAAAGTTTGCGGTTGTAGCCAGGGCGCCGATGACTGAATCCCAGCGGTCAGGACGCCGATGCCATCGTTGGCGATATGAATCGAGCGCGCCGGCGTCTGGCCAAAATGCACCTCGCCAAAATCGACTTGCAGCGGCTGGACATTCAGCCGTGGCGCGGCCGTGACATTGACGGTGCAGAGCAGCGTGCTATCACCGCCATTGCTCTTGATCTGAATCGGCGCCACATGCGACTTGCCGCTGCGGCTGCCCGCAAGCAGCGATGCATCGACGGTTACCTTGACCTGATGCGCCGTCCCGCCCGCTCCGCGGATCGACTTGGGCTGCACCGAAATCCACGGCTCTGTGCACGCAAGCACCGCAGAGAGGTAGCCTTGACCCGTGTTCACAATCTGGAATGCCAGCTCGCCCGAAGCACCTTGTTCCACTGTGAGGGCTGAAAGCTGACCAGGCTGCACAACGACCTGCGCTGGCTGCCGCTGCGGCGCAACTTGGCGCAGAAAGGCATCAAGTTGCAGATTGGGATCTTGCGCGTGTTGGGTGCGTGCTACCTTTAAGGCGACAAGCCACTGTTGGCCCGGAGCGCCTTGCGCCTGAAGCCATTGGTCGATCTTGCTGGTCATCAATTGATTGACAACGTCAGCCCAGGCTTGATCGCATGCCTGAATCAGATCGTCGATGCGCTGGATCTGCATCCCAGCCAGAATCAGCGGCTGCGCCTGCAGTGGTGCGCCGCACTTGAGGCAGAAACGCGCCGTCGCCTGGTTGGCCGCGCCGCAGGCAGGACAAGCAACCGCCGCCGCGACCGGTTTTCCCTGCAAGGCGGCCAGCATATCCGTTGCGCTTTGATAGCGCCGTGAGACATCGATCTCCATCGCGCGCAGGATCACTTCTTCGACTCGCTGGCTGAGCTTTGGGTTAAGCTGGCGAGGCAGCAGCAGATGCTGCGTTCCGCTGATGCGCGCCGGCGCTTCGACCGGTGTCACCGCAGTCAGCAAGGCGTACATCGTCGCGCCGGTGGCGTAAACATCCGTGAAGCGATCGGTTTTGCCGGCCTGTGCGTACTGTTCCGGCGGGGCAAAGCCTGCGCTGGCCGCAGCCGCACCGCGCTGTGTCTTCGTGCCCGACCCGCCGATCTTGGCGATGCCGACATCGATGATCTTGATCTGTTTGTTGCCCGGCAGGAGCATGATGTTCGCCGGTTTGATGTCGCGATGGATGATGCCGCGCTGGTGGGCGTGGTCAAGCGCTTCAAGCAACTGGGCGACCCATGCCGTCACCTCGTTCTCTGCAAACGGCCCTTGCCGCCGGTTGATTCGCTCTTCCAGCAAGTGTTCGAGCGTGTTGCCGGGCACGAACTCCATGACGGCGAAGGAGTAGTCCGGATCGGCTGGAGTGGTTGCGCCCGGCAGCCGTTCCGTGAACTCTTCATAGATTTTGGGGAAATGGGATGAGTTCGGCGCCAGCATCTTGAGTACGGCCAGCTCATGGCCGAACTGCATGACCGCCTCGGTCGTCGTTTCGGTGCACTGTTTGACGGCAAATTGCTGCCCCTGGCGATCACGCGCCAGATAGACGTAGCCAAAGCCGCCCCCACCGAGCAGACGGTCAATCGTATAGCGGTTACGCAGCAACGAGGCGCCGGCCGGCAATGGAGACACACGGTTAGGTGTAGGCATCGATCCAACCCTCCTGCTTCATCACGCGACAGCGCCGATGTGGGCGAGCACCACGCTGATGTTGTCCTCGCCGCCAGCGCGATTGGCAGCGTCGATGAGCACGGCAGCCAGATCCGGCAAATCGCCATGCGCCAACAGATGCCGGGCGATCTCCACATCCGGCAGCATATCCCACAGTCCATCGCTGCACAGCAACAGCGTGTCGCCTGCTTCCAGGCGATGCTCGGATAGATCAGCCTTAGCGGCAGCCGTGGTTCCGCCAAGGTAGCGGTACAACTGGTGTGCCGCCGGGTGGGCGCGGGCTTCGTCGGCAGCAAGCACACCGGCGGCGACCAGCGCGGCCGCACCCGAATGGTCATGGGTCAACTGGCGCAGTTGTGCCTGACGCCAGAGGTAAGCGCGGCTATCGCCGACGTGCGCCAGATAGAGCGTTCGCCCGACGAGCACTGCCAGGATAAAGGTGCAGCCAGCATCGTCGAGCGCATCAATCGCAGCGGCGGCGTTGCGCACTGCCGCGTGTGCGACCTGCACCGTCTGTTCGAGCACCGGCATCAGCTCGCCGCCGTTGCTCTGGTCAACGCTGTCCGCCAGAGCCGATACTGCATCGAAAGGCTGCGACGCATCTGCACCCGCGGCTTCGTCTTCTTCCGGCAGGCGCAGGGTCGGGACCGGCTGGAGCTTGCTGAGCCACGGGCGCATTTCGGCGACTGCAGCCACAACCGCCGCGCGGCTGGCGATATCGCCCCCGCGCTGACCGCCCATGCCGTCGGCGACTAGCAGCAGCGCCACCGGCTGGCCGAGAATACGCTCCACCAGACAACTATCCTCCTGCCGTGCGCGCACGCGTCCCTGGTCTTGCTGCGACGCAATCGTGATGTCGCCCGTCTCGATTGTTCCCAAGATAATGGTTTCGGCCATTTTGCAGCCCCTCCTATCCAGCCATCGCTGTGGTTCAGCTTTGTTAAGAACCTATTGGAAAAACGCCCAGTTTGACGCAGAGGCGCCGGGGGGCGCAGAGCAAACGCAAAGCAAACAGCCCACTACGTTTCCCGTTTTTCTCTGCGCATCTCTGCCTCTTTGCGCCTCTGCGTCAGAGATACTACGTGGTTTACTTGACGACCTGGCTCATGGCATCGGTCGTGTAGTTGTAGATATGGCTGGCAAAAACCGTACCCTGGTCGACGCGCCCCCAGATCGCGATCAGGTCGCCTTCCTCAACAATCGTGCGGGCGTCGCCGACAATTGTCACCGCCACATGCCGCCCTTTGTCCAGGTCATCCAGCCGCATCGTCGTCACCAGGATCTGGTTTTTGCCGACGGCAAACGGAATAAAGGCCAGCACCGGATTGATCAGCCCCAGGCCAACGGCTAACGCAGCTTTGCCCAGCTTGCCATCGCGCTCAACCGCGATCGGGCCGCGGATCGACAACACATACCCCTCCGCGTCAGGCGGCTTCGGCCAGGCATGGCGCATCGGAATGCTCTTGCCGGCGCCGGCAGAGGTCAGCGCCGATTGGGTTGCCCCGCTTGGGGTAATCGTCGTCGTCGCCGGCAACGCCGCGCCAGAAGCGGCAAGGCGCGGATGCGCCGGATCGTAGAGCACGTAATCCGCCGAGGCGCCAAAGCGGACGTGGTCCATGTGGAAGATGGCTGCTATGGTTACCACTTGCTGATCGTTGACAAAGGTGCCGTTACGGCTCCCCAGATCCTTAACCGCCCAGCCTCCGGCTGCAGCCACGACCGTCGCGTGGCGCCGCGAGACATCGTCGACATCTATGCATAGCTCACAAGCCGGTTCGCGCCCAACGATCATCTGGTCGGTCACGGCCACTTGTTGCCCGTTGATGTTGACCAGGCGAGCGGCTACAGTCGGCGCAGGTGGGGCTGGAACCGGCAGATTAGGTGATGGATTTGATGGTGGCAGTGTTCCAGGCTGATTGGGTAGCGGCGACAAAGCCCCAGCGCCAGCCAGATTGCGCGTGCCACACACCGAGCAGAATTTGGCGCCTGGCTTTAATGGACTGCCACACTGGTTGCAGATTGCCACGTCACGCCTCTTCGATCCGAAAGACACAGTCGCCAAGCTGCACCTGCCAGCCTGAACGCAGCAAGTTGGCGTCGCTAACTCGCCGCCCGTTAACATAGACGCCATTGCGGCTGCCCTGATCGTAGACAACGAATCGCTCATTGTCGCGCTGAATCAGCGCATGGTGGCCGGAGATGGTCACGTCATCAATCACGATCTCGTTATCCGCCTCGCGACCAATACGTGTCGTTGCACTTGCGATCACATATTGCCGCCCAGTGCGCACCTCGACCAACTTCAAGCCAGTAACGGCAACACGCGGTCGCGGCGAGGTCCCAGCATCAACCGCAGTCGGTACGCCGCTGAGCGCCGCTCTCGCTGCGGACTGGCGCACCTTTTGCCGGAAGATGCAGCGTGTACGCCCGATCATGAGCTGATCGTCATGCTGCAGTGTCTGATGCTGCACGGGCTGCCCGTTGATCGTCACTGCCGCGCCGGGCTGTACGTCAAGCACAAAGACTTCCTGCTCCCAGCGCAGCAGCGCGTGCTTTGCTAAAATCTCGGCATCGCCAAAGATCGCCACGTCTGCCCGCTCTGCGCTGCCCACCGTGAGCAGCGGCTTGTCCAACAGAAACTCTTTGCCTTCCATGCGGCCAGAGATGACCTTGAGCAGCGCCGGCGCCAGCGACCGCTCGACTGCCGCAATCCAGAAGCCGATGCTGGCGCCCAGCACCGTCAACGCCACGCCGCGGCTGAGCCCTTCAAAACCGGTCAGCGTCACAATCACTGCGCCCACCAGGTCGAAGAGGAAGCCGCCCAGCGTGCCGCCGATCAATCCGCCCAGCGCGCCGTGTCGCAGCCCATTCCAGGAACGACGGATCACCCCGGTGCTGGCGCCGAGAATCACGCCAAAGACGCCCCACGCAATGGCCCGCCCGACAAAACAGAGCCATGCCAACGGCTGATAGACCAGCTCGCCAATGATCAGGCCGAGCACGCCGCCTACCAGCCCCGCCGCGCCCCCGATCAACGCGCCGCGGCGCGCCACGTGCCACGCGCGGTCGGCGACGCCTTCGGCGCCCCCCAATGCCGCTCCGATGAAAACCCCGACGATCGCGCCAAAAAGCGCATCGACCGCCAGCAGCGTGCCAAAGGATTGCGTGCCATCCAGCAAGGGTGCAACGAACGGCTCAATCAGCAGTAGCCAGCCGAGCAAGCCGCCCAGCCCGCCGGCCAGCGCATTGCGGATATGGCGGTTTTGGATTAGCACTGGAAGTGCGTCACCAGCCGGCCAAAACGAATTTCGTCGCCCGCCTCGATCAGGAAATCCTGCTCCGGCTGCAGGCGCTGGCGATTGACGACCGTGTAGTTGGTGCTGTTGAGGTCGCGCACAAACCATTGCCCGCCCTGTTCATGCAGCGCTGCGTGGCGCCGCGAGACGCCAGTCAGCATGTCGTGCGGTGTAAGGTCGACGTCGGGAAAGATGCCGTCGACGGGATCGGCGCGGCCAACGATACTCTCTTTACCAGGCGCCAACGCAAACTCGGCGCCGCTCTCCTTGACCACCAGACGCGGGCCGGCTGGACCTGACGCAGAGGCCGGCGCCACAGGCGCGACGGGTGCAGGCTCGGCCGCGACCGCCGGTGGTGGTGTGGGAGTGGCAGGCGGCGGCGCAGTTTCCTCCACAATCACTGGTGGGTCTGGCGGCGCGACAGGTGGGGCGACCGGCGGCGCTTGCAGCGCACGCAGGTCAGCGCCACAGTTGTCACAGAAAAGTTCGCCGGGGATGGTTTCGTTTCCACAGGTTGGGCAGTTCATGATTTTTCCTATCACTCAGCAGTAATTTGGCTTTTTACCCATCAATTACAAAGGTCCCGCCAATCTTGTCGTGCCACGCCTGCTTATTGGCATCCCACAGCGGCCACAGCCAGCCGAGCAGGCCGATGACCATGTACATCAGCAGGTTCTCCAGCCCGAAGCCAATTACGTAGCGCAAGGTGGTCTTGCCCCAGCCCGGCGCGTAGCCACAGTCGTCTACAACCTTGATCTTCATCGCTTTCTTGCCCAGCGTCTGCCCGCTGCGCGCCGTCGGCCAGAGGAAGTAGAGCCAACTGGCGGCGAGCGCGGCGAGCAAGAACATACCGCCCGCCGCGCTGCCGGAGGAAGCGCCGCTGGCCAGCAGCGCCGCGCCCATCGCACCCAGGATGATGACCAGGATGTAGCAAAGCACAACATCGATAACGAATGCACTGACGCGCTTGCCATAGCTGGCATAGCTATTGCCCAGCAGACCGGCGGGCATGGATGCAAACTGCGGGGTATAGGGCGTCGGCATCAGGAGAGGCGGCTGTCGTAAGGGTGGTGAGAGTGGTGCAGGCAGGGGCGCCGGGGGCAACGCCGCCTGCGTCGCCACACGCGGAGCGTAAACGGGCATGGTGGCAGGGAGCGCACCGATCAGCGTCGGCTGCGATCCTGCTGCCTGGCCGAAGAGGGCGTTCTGCAGCTCGCGGGCCGTCTGCCACCGGTCGGCAGGATCAAGCATTACCGAGCGCCCGACAATCTGCTCGAACGAGGCCGACGCAATGGCGTTGAAGCTGCGCACCGGCGGAAACTTGAACGGCTCGGTGCTGGGGTCGCGACCGGTGATGGCATGGTGTAACGTGGCGCCAAAGGCATAGAGGTCGGTGCGGGCATCGCTCTGTCCCTTGCCGTACTGTTCGGGCGCGGCATAGCCTGGCGTGCCCATTGCCTGCGTGTCCTTGCTCTTGCCCAGCTTGAAGTGGCGTGCGATGCCAAAGTCGATCAGTTTGATCTGCTTATCGCCTGGCAGCACCATGATGTTGGCCGGCTTGAGGTCGCGAAAGATAATCGGCGGCCGCTGCCCGTGTAGATAGACAAGCACATCGCACAATTGCTCGGCGTAGCGGCGCACGATTGGCTCCGGCAGCGGGCCTTGCGCCATTTCCAGCTTTTTCTCCAGCGTCTGCCCTTGCACATACTCCATCACCAGATATTGGTTGCCGCCTTCCTCGAAGTAGTCGGTTACCTTGGGCAGGTTGGCATGATCAAGGCTGGCGAGCATGGCCGCTTCCTGCTGGAAAGCCTGCAGCGCGGCCTGGCGCTCGGACGGATCGGCAATCGCCCGGTCGGACATCTCCTTGAGCGCATACTGCTTATTGGCCAGCCGCTGGTCGCTGACAAGATAGACTGCGCCCATCCCGCCCTGGCCGAGCTTGCGCAGCACCAGATAGCGCCCGCCGATCTGTGTATTGAGTACGAGCAGACCCGTCAGTTGGGCAGGCGGTATAGACGTCACCGACGTCGCCGACGTCGCCCCATTGAGTTTTGCGCCACAACCGTTGCAAAACTTAGCCGTGATCGGGTGAGGCTGCTTGCAGGAAGGACAGCTCTGGGTCAGCGCCGTGGAGCATTGGTTGCAAAAGCGGGCGCCCGGTTGATTGGGCGCTCCGCACTGCGGACACGGTTGCGTCATGGAGTCACTACCTCCAATGGGATAAAATCGCGGCTACTGTTCGATCGCCGGTGCAAACTCATGGCCGCAGTAGCGACACACCTGCGCCTCGCCTTGCACAACTTCCGCACACTTGGGACACTTTTTCATACCGGCGGGGACACCAGCCAGCGGCTGCGAGGGCGGCGCGCTTGTCATGGCCGCAGTCTGCCCCAGTTGCGGGTAGTTCCCAACGGGCGGCAGCACCGGTTGATAGCCGGCGCCATATTGCTGCAAGAACTGCTGGTTGATCCGCTCCGCCGACTTGTAGGCGTCATAGATCGACCAGATCCAGACGGCAGGGACAGTGATGAAGCCAATAAAAATGAATACCAACAGCGCATTGACAAGCTGCACGACGAAAATAATGATGCCTTTGCCGATTTCACCGTTGTAAATCTGGCCAAGGCCGTTGATGAGAAAGCTCAACACGGCGGCCAATGCTGGATTTTTGGGTGGCTGGATGACCTGCATGGGGAACTCCTTTGTCAATTTGACATCAATTTATGGACACTCAGACCTTCGCCGGGTGCGTGCCGTAACTGCCAGCCCTCTTTCGCCATGTGACGCCAGTAACTTTCAGCTTTCTGGTCGGTGACAGCACCATGGATTTCATTTGCCCTGTAGTGAGTTGCTTCTTTCTCTGCTTGGGCAAGTAGTTGACGCGAAGAACCGGCATCTTGGTAAGGAGGGTCTACTACAATATCAACAATCCTGACCCGTTCATACTCACCGGGCGAACCCTTGCCAAGCACCAGGAATTCATGAGAACGCTGCATCTCTAGGCTCATGCGTCCAGCACGATTTCCCTGATGCAGCAATTCATAAAAGCGAGAGCCGCCGCCATTGCGATCTTCTTCCATTGTTCGGCGCACACTCATTTCGCGTCCTGCTTTGTCAGTAAAGCGATCGACGATGCGGGCGTCGCCATCGGTGGGAGCAACAGCCTGACGTTCTCCAGGCTTGGCAACATCCTGTGCACGCGTTACACGCTGCTCCAGATGCTGGCGCTGTTGATCCGAAGTCTGACGTTTAAGTTGTTCCGTCGCGTCGTTGATTTCGTGTCCGGGCATAAACACCTCCTCATCCACTATAATGTGGGCAACCGTCCATTTCTTTCATGCAAGGAGAGAACCTTGTCGATCAGGTGGCATCTTTCCAACCGCCAATTGGCGGGGTTGCGCGCCGGTGGGTTGCTGCTACTGCTGGGATCGGGCGCGGCCGTGTTTTGGGGGCGGACGTCAGAATGGATGACCTTGATCTATCTGGCCGTCGCCGCCGCGCTGCCGCTGCTCTGGCCGCAGTTCTTCGGCCGCTGGAGGATTGTGCTAGGTCTGGTATTGGTGGCCGCCGCTCCGGCCGGGTTGGCGCGCTTCGTCGATCTGAGTAGCGGTGCTTCCCCGTGGTTGGAGCCGGTGTTGCTGGGGCAACTGACTGCCTGGCTCATGCTGCCGGCGACGCTGGCGCTGCTGCTCTGGCGGCGACGCGCGGCGGCTGCCGTTACGCTGTTAGGGATGGCGCTGATGCCGGTTGCCAGCATCTTGGTGATGCAAAGCGGCGCCTACCCGACGTCGCTGACGGAGCCGGTGATCCTGAACCCGGTTGCCGGGTTGGCTCGGCTGATGCCCCTCTGGCTGATGATGGCGAGCTGTTGTCTGGGGCCGTTGTTCTTTGGCGCTACGTTGGTTTGGCTGATCGTGCGCGAGGCGCAGGGCAAGGCGTAGTCAATAGCGAGCGAGCAACCACGGCGCAAGCACGCTCTGACAGTGCTCACAGCGTTGGCCCAAATAGGGTGGAGATGACGATTGCGCGTCACACGCCGGGCAGCGTCCGCGCCAGCGCCGGTCGTTGCGCCAGAACAAGCTGGTAGCCACGAGCAACAGAATTGCAGACACTACCAAGCTGGCAACCGTGTTCGCTGTGATTTCGAGGATCAGCGGAAAGACCAGCACACTCACAAGCGGCAACACGCCCAGCCACAGCACCACGCCCAGCACGAGCGCCGTAATGCTGAAGGCCAACACGCTGCGCTGCGCCAGCCACGGCGCGCCGTACCAGGTCAGAATACGCTGCTTGAGCCACATGTCCAGCCACAAACAGAGCCACAATATCACCGGCGCGGCGACGATAAAGGCAACAAAGGCCCCAATGCTTACCTGCACCATGTAGCCCATCGGGTCATCGAGCACCGGCGCAAAGGCAGCCGGCGCGTCGCCGGCTATGGCATAGAGCACGATGTCCAGTCCTTGCGGCCAGATGCTGACGCTGATCAGCGCCAGCAGGATCAACGGCCCCAGCGTCGCTACAAGCATCAACACAAACCATCCGGTCGCCGTGGTGATCGCGTGACGAGCCGCGCGTTGGTTGGGCAGCCGCACCAGCATCAGCGGCGTCAGGCCTAGCGAAAGCACCACAAAGCCTGCGCCAATCGCTAATTCCAGCCCCATGCCGACGCGCACCGGCGCCAGCAACGATGCCTGGATGATATAGAAGAGTAGCACAATCACACCGGCGCGCACCCCGATCGTTTGAGCCGTCCCATAAATGTGCGCCGGTTGCTCCAGCACTGCGCGCCGCGTCGATATGCCCGGCTGCGGCCCGGGTGATAACGAAAGCTGAACTGGTGCATCAAGACCCCAGGCCAGCGGCTGGTTTGTCTGCACGTGGTGGGGGGGCCAGCGCCTGAAGCTCCATCTTTTGTGCGAACGCGCGTCTTTGGTGGGATGCTTGCTCGCCTCTGCCCTGAACCAATCCAGCGCAGCATGGAGTGGTGCTGTCCCTCCCAGCCAGGCAGCCACACGGGCATCCGCATACACCTCGCGCACGCGCAACAGCAGGTTGAGGTCGCGCCGCCACAACAAGAGCGCGCCGGCCAACAGCGGCGCCAGCGTCATCGCCAGCTCGAGCCAGTAGGTGACGGCGCGCGCTGTAGTCATCGGCGGCGGCTGTTGTACGATCGCCTGCACTTCTGACGGGAAAAACGCCAGCAGCGGCGCATACATGGAAACGAACGCAGGTAAATACGCAACGCCCAACCGATAGAGGATCGGCTGCCACAGCCACATGAACCAATAGACTGCGCCGACAAGCAACGTCATCTTAAGCAGGCTGCGTGCCAGCGCTGTCAACCAGGCGTCGTGATTGACGAAATGGGCAAGCTCGTGACGCAGTACAACATCCAAATAATCGTCGTGCTGGGAATCTCTGGGACTGTCAGGCCATTTTTCCAAAAACCAGGCCGGCACGATCAGCCAGCGGCGGCGCCATGTGCCTAAGATAAAGGGCGTATTGATCGCAGCGGAAACGCGAATCGTCGGAGGCTGAGTCGCAACCGCATCCGCTAGCACAGCCACAAGCTCGCCCAGCCACGCCGCAGAGGGGCGCAGCGGGTAGGCTTGGAATCGATCGAGTGTACGGTGGGGTTCGATTAGGAAATCCCACAATGTAAAGAGAAGTATGACAAGCGGCAGCAGCGGCAGGATCACTTGAAAACGGGGGGTGAAAGCGGAGAGCAGTGGAGCGCCGATCACAAGCAAGATGCCGGCGAAGAGGATCGTCGTCTGGCTGGGCAAGGCAAAGAGGTTGAGTCTGGGCGTCGGGTGCGGCATGACAGGACAGAGTTACTGCGGACGCCCTAGTTCGATGACAGCAGCCTGGTCACTGAGAGCCTGTTCCACCACGATGTCGACGAAGGAGCGGCGCTGCTTGAGAGGCAACTGGCTGGCGATGCCTTCTGCAATGGCGCGCACCCGATCTGCCAGCTTGCCGCCGGTTTGCAGCGCGCGCAACTCCTCGACCGAATATTGCTCTGCAAGCACCTGGGCAGTGGACCAGGTCGCCAAAATCAGCCGCAGTTCGTCATCATCGCCCCCGTAGGCCAGCGCCATCTGCTGCTGGGATGGCAGCGTTGTGTTCAGCGGCGCGGCGGCAAGTTCTTCCAGCCACGTGGCAAGCTGAAGCTCGACATCACCAGCTTGACGCAGCGTTTTCTGCAGAATCTGCCTGGCGGTCACTGCCACCCAGCGGCGGATGCGCAGCGCGGTTGCCATGTACGCGGGCAGCATAGGCGCCGGTGCTTGCGGCGCCATGACGACGGTCTCTTCCAGCGCCAACAACGCGTCGAGCAGATCACCGTACTCTAGCGAACATGCCTCGCACCTATCCAGATGCGCCACCTCGACCGGAAAGCGCTGGCCAATGCGTTCGCCGTGCAATTCGGCCTCGGCCATCTCTGGGAATGCTTGGCGGATGCGGTTGCACGTTCTGCGCTCCGGCGGCGCGGTGTTCAGCGCACTGAGCAGGCGGTTGGCGCCGGCCTGGTGCGCCGCGGCTTGATTGGCGGATTGTTCAGGTTTCGCTGATGCGCTCGGTTCAGACATAGCATGATTTCCTTAGCGTATGGGCATCTATTCAGCCATATAGCAATAGAACGCGGATTTGGCGGATAGCTGCGGATTCGATCAGCGAAAACCTGTCTGCTCCGCGTCAGCCGCGCGCTACTGCTTGATCGTTTCTGTTGCGCCTGAATAGCACGCGTGCGGTTTAGAAGCTGGGCGCCAGTCGCAATTGCAGTTCACGTGCCACTTCCTCTCGACAGCACTCCCTTATTCTGTTCAGCGCGCGACTTTTTTCCACATAATATTGATTCACCCTCATTCGCAATTGGCCGGCAATTTCGCTCGGATTCAACTCGGCAAAGAAGTGCAACAGAATGATATGCTCCTGCCGGACATTTTCCAAACAGTCGCGCAATACTTGAAGTAAAGCTGACATCGATTCTCGATTGAGCACCAGATCGAAGGCTGCCTGCGCTGCTGGATCGGTAAAAGACAGGAGCGGTGATTCCGCATCATCCTTTTGTAAATCGGCCATATCCGATTCTGTTGTTTCGTGTTCGCCAATCGGTTTCTGTTTGCGGCGCTCCTGCCCGATCTCACGAAGCAAAATGCTCGTGAAGTAGGCCAGATATGAGCCAGGCTGGCACCGTTCAATGGTCAGCCATGTCTTGTGGACAGCGCGCAGCACCGCGCTTTCCGCCAGATCGCGCTCATGGTATTGTTTGAGCGCCAACGGCCAGCCATAGACGATGGTCTCGTTCAAGGCCATGCTTTGCAGCCGGCCGTCGTCACGGCTGACGGCAGCGTGCAGGAGATGACAATACTCGTGCACCATCGCCTGCCGCACAAGCGCATCGTCTGGCAGGCGCCGCTGCCGGTTGCACCATTCCAACAGGCGTGCCTTCACCCGTGCGCAAAAGGCATCGTCAGGCCCAAATAACGCTGGTTCAAAGGCCAGCTTCCAGCCCCGACGCGCCAACTCACGCAAAATCGGCTGACAGAGTTCCTCATCGTCAAAGAGCAATGTTGCCATCGGAAAAACTGGATTGGTCATCTTACCTCACCTTGCCTCTTTCAACAGTGCTTGCGCCGCATTGATCGGCCGGATCAAGCCAAGTTTGCCCGGCAGCCGGTCAGATGTTTGGTCATTTTCATAATAGCCGGCCGACGGCACACCGATCAGGTTGCCATCTGCGTCGATTGCGGCGCCGCCACTATTGCCGGGATTGGTCTCGGCATCGGTCTTGATCCAGCCATCTACAAAGCCGGAGACGGTTCCGCGCGTCAGCGTGATCGTAGCGCCACCCAGTCCAGGATAGCCGAGTACGGTGACGGCATCGCCAATTGTGACGGAGGCCGAGTCGCCAACAGGAATCGCCGTCAGGCCCAGCTTTGCTGGTAGCCGTCCGCCATCGGACAAGGCGACGATGCGCAGCAAGGCCAAATCGAGCTTGTGGTCGGCGGCGGCAACTTCGGCGCGATAGCGCACCTTGGGCGGCTGCATGAAGCCGTTGGGGGAAAGAGCAATCCACGCCAGTTTTTGATCGTTCGCATACGCTCCGGTCTCTGGATCGCCAACGACATGAAAGTTGGTCAGGATATAGCCTTTTTCGCCGTTGATCACCGTGCCGGAACCGCTGCTCAGCTTGTCGCTGGAACCATCCTCCGGCGTCAGCACCTGGACCGTGGCCAGAATGGCGCGCTGCAATGCTGCGTTGGGGTCAAGCGTAGCGACCGGCGCGACGCCGGCCGACTGCCCAACCAGCCCGCGCAGGGTCAACCCGACGAGTAGAATCCCCACGATCCCGGCGCCGAGGATCGACAGCCGAGTCACCCAGTATCGGCGCGGCGATACTGCCGTGGCAAAGGTGTAGCCGCAACGGCTGCAAGTCTTGCTGGCGACCGGTGCAGGCGTCTGGCAGCGCGGGCAGAGCTTGGCCGTGGTCGCTGGCGCGCCAGCCTGTGCGAGCGGCGTGCTGGCGGATGGGGCCAGGGATGCGCCGCATCTGGCGCAAAACCGGGCGCCGGGTCGATTGCTGGATTGACAGCGCGGACACAGAGCAGACACAACGACTCCTTTACTGACCGCCCACTGCCTCGATGCACAGCGTGACATTCTCTACCTGAAGTAGCGACCCAGGGCGAAACGCATTGCGTTGTGTCACCGGCCGCAACTGTGCTGGCTCACCGTTGTAGCTCACCTGGCAGTCACCCGCCAGCCGCTCGACAAGCCAATGTTGACCGTCGTGGCGAATACGGATGTCCAACGTCTGTGGGCTGCGCAGCTTGATGGTGGCTTCCGGCGTATTGCCGATTACAAGACCAGTTACCGGCAGCGGCAGTTCGCGTTCCAGCACGGCCCGACCGGCTTCTTGCTGCCGGAAGACGAGCGTCACATCGCCGATGCGGATGCGCGAGCCATCTCGCAGTGCGTTCTGCTGGATCGGATGAAATTGATCCGGGCTGCCGCTGTAGCTCACTTGCGTCGCACTCAGCCCGGTCGCGTCAGCGATGACATAGCGGCCGCCATTCAGGCTGATACGCGCCTGTTGGGCCGCCACCTCTGCGCCGGTGAGCACCCAAGAATTGGTGGGGCTGCTGCCCAACGTCGTTTCGCCATCGGCCAGCGGCATCGTCAGGCGACACCTGATCGCCGGAATGCTTGATTGTTTGGTTGGTTCAGGCGGCGGCGGTGGGACAGATGGTTCAGATAACTTAGATTGGCGAACGAACTTCTCAGTTGTGCTGCTTGCAAAATCCGGCTCAGAAGTAGCTTCTTTCGCGTCGGCCCGCCGCTTGGATAGACGCGGCACGAACAACAACCCGATTAGCCCGGTAAGCAGGATCAGAAACGTGGGAATGAAAACGGCCAGATTTAGCGTCGATGCCAAAATGCCGCCCACGGCATAGCCACCGCTGGCACTGATGGCGCCGCTAACAGCAGTAATCTCGACGCTCAGGTCGCGTCGCGTCCCATCCAGATTGGGCGTCAGCGAACGGTAGGTCAGCGCGTATTCGTTGCGCAAGTTGCTGGCAATCGATTGATAGAGTTGCTCCAGCTCGGCCGCATTGGGCGAGAAGTAGACCTGGCCGCCAGTCTCCTGCGCCAACCGCTGCAAGCCGTTGCGGTCGACATCGCTGCCCAGCCCGACGACATAGATCGGCACATTCGCATCGACGGCGTCCTGGATCGTCCCGTTCAAACGCGCCTGCCCATTGTTGTCCATGCCATCGGTCAGCGCCAGAACGACCCTGCGCCCGCTGATCCCATCCAACATTTTAATGGCTTCGCCGGTGGCGGCATAGAATTCGGTGCCAGCCAATGGAATCAGCGCCCCAAGCAGCCCACGCAGCAGCATACGTCCATCTTCCGTCACAACGCCCACCGACGCCAGCGGCACGCTCCAGTTGCTAAAGACGATTGCGCCCAGTTGATCGCTGCCAGGTTTTAGCTGATCGATGTAACTCTGCGCGGCGCGAATGGCGCCGTCCATTTTGCCTTCATCGCCCATGCTGCCACTCTGATCAATGACCAATACGGTGCTGGTTGCACCGCCGCCGGCGCCGACAAACCCGGCGATCGCCACCGGCTCGCCATCTTCGCGCAGCGCGAACTCCGACTGTTGGAGTCCCAAGATCGCCTGGCCGGCAGCGTCGTTGACCGCCAGATAAACGGTGACGTCGGGAAACTTGCTTTCGTCGACATACATGATGTGAGCGCCGGCGCCGAATTGGCTGGCGTCACTGCGGCCGCCGGTCCCGGCGGTGGGCGAAACGCCGCTGACGCCAATGCCCATCAACAACGTCCAGGCAACAGCAAAGATGCCCAGCCCTGCCAGCAAAATGGTGCGTGTTGCAAGCTGTTTCATAGGGTTGCTTCCGCCGGCCTTTCCGCGTCGCTCTCGAACACAAAGCGTGAGCGCCCAACCTGAATCGTATCGCCAGGTTTCAGGGGATAATCGGTCACCACAACGGCGGCGCCTCCGCTGCGCAGCGCCACGGATCCTTGGCGTGAACTGACTGTAAACTCACCGTTCTTCGCCTCAACGGCAGCGTGGATCGGGCTGGCTTCAGGATCGTTGCGCAGCATGATGTCACACGCATCGCTGCGCCCCAACGTCACGGCGGCGCGCCGGCTATCCAGCGTAAAGGTTTTGCCTTCCAGCGGTCCATAGACAAAGCGCAGCCAGGCGCGACGCAGAATCGTCTCCACCAGCCCGATCATCAAACCGATGCAGGCGCCTAGGATCACCAGCCCGACTGCTCCGCCGACCGTGAGGGCGATTTCACGCCCCGCGCCTATGCCACGCAGCACTAAGCTAAGCCGTTCGTAGGTGGCGCCGCCGATCAGCCCACCCAGGAGTCCACCGAGCCCGGCGTAGATGCCTTTGCTCGGCAGGCGCGTCACCGGCCACTGGCCGATGCCAAGCAGCAGTCCGAAGATCGCCCAGCCTACAGCGCGCGGCCAGACGCCCCCGCCGGCCCATAAAAAAATGCTCTCGCCGATCACCAACCCAAGCAACCCTGCGCCCAGCCCGATGGCCCCGCTCAGCCCGATACGCGGGATTTTGCGCAGCGACCAGCCGTCGCTCGTCTGGTCGGCGGCGCCGATCGCCAGCCCGATGCACAGGCCCACCAGCGCGCCGAGCAGCGCATCCTTGAGCAAGAGCTGTGGCGTGCCAGTTGTCTCAAAGCGCAGCGTCAGCGAGATGAACGCCCACCCCACCAGCCCACCGATGGCGCCGAAGATGGCATTGCGGTACATGCGTAGTCGATCCAGTTGCATAAAACACGCCTTTATTCATCAAATGCCGGATTATCTGCCCACCCAAGTTACCCGATTGACCAAGTTGCTGATTAGCAGAGCGACTGCTACACCGATAAGGACTCCGATGCTCGTCTCCACCAGTGAATAACCACTGTACCAAAAATAGATCCCGAAGAACGTTGGCACATAGATGCTGAGAAAAGTAATCAGTGATAGACCAAACCAGTTCCGTGTGCGCCATTGAGTGAACATCAGCAGTAGTTCGATCACACCGGCCTGAAACAACAATGGCCAGTGGCTGGAGGATGAGACTCCCCCAAATGAGCTAAATGGAAATAGCGTTGCCACTGCAAATAACAAGACGACCCCAACAGTGCTGCATGGCCGATGTGTTAGCAGATAAGCCAACATCAATATCGAGGTAATGACAGCCGCACCATTTGAGTAACCAAAATAGTGAATCGGCGACCAGAGAGATGAGAGCCACACCCCCAATCCTACAGTCACCAGCAAAAAGCACCCACCACCTGCGCGCTTGAACGATGGCTGACTCTGCGGCGGTGTGCTTGGCGTCGCAGGTTTCGCCGATGGGGTGACAGGTGGGGTGATAGTAACCGTTGGCGCAGGCACAGACATTGCGGAGCCCGGCAAGGCGTTTGTCTTCAACGCCGTGTGCAGCGCAGCAACTGAACCCCAGCGCTGCGTGCGGTCGGTCTGTACTGCTTTCATGATCGCGGTTTCGGTCTGTGGTGAGACCGCCCGGTTTAGCGTCCGCACCGGTGGAAAGTTGAAAGGGTCTTGACCTGGATCGCGGCCGGTGACGGCATGGTGCAGCGTGGCGCCAAGTGCATAGACATCGGTGCGCGCATCGCTCTGCTCTTTGCCGTACTGCTCGGGCGCGGCGTAACCTGGGGTGCCCATCGCCTGCGTATCCTTGCTCTTGCCGGGTTTGAAATGGCGTGCGATGCCAAAATCGATCAGTTTGATCTTTCCATCCGGCTTGATCATGATGTTGGCCGGTTTCAAGTCACGAAAAATGACCGGCGGCTGCTGGCGATGGAGATAATCGAGCGCGTCGCACAGTTGCTCGGCATAAGCAAAGACTTCCCGTTCAGGCAGCGGGCCGTTTGCTTCTTCCAGCCGCTTTTCCAGTGTTTTGCCCGGTACATATTCCATCACCAAGAACTGGCTGTTACGTTCGGGAAAAGCGTCGATGACTTTGGGCAGGTTGACATGGTCAAGCTGCGCTAATAGCTGCACTTCACTTTTAAACGCATCAAGGGATGCCCTCTGCTCCGCAGGGTCGGCATTATCCGGCTGGATCATCTCCTTAACTGCCCACTGCCGGTGTGCGATCCGCTGATCCTCGACAAGGTAAACCGCGCCCATCCCTCCTTTGCCTAACAGCGAATGGACTCGATACCGCCCTGCCAACACTTCGCCGCAGCGGTTAGCAGACGCCTGGATCAGCTTGAGCGGCGCACCACATCTCTGGCAGAAACGAGATTCCGCCGCCAGCAGATTGCCACACTGCGGGCAGCGCAGGTGGGATCGGCAGGATTTACAGAAGCGTGCCTGATCGCTATTGCTCGCACTGCAGGTAGGACAGATGATGCTCATCGAATCACTATTCTGAACAGCTATTGACAATTGATAGGACGCTAGGGCGTCACAGGCGTGCTGGTCGCCAACGCGTCTGGTGCAATTGGATCAAGAATGGTGGTGGTTGCGGTGAACACAGCCGTCTCGGTTGCTTCACGCGCACCATCGGCTGCAGCATCCGATGGTGGTGCATCGACGACTACCTCTACCTCCGTCGCGGTCTCCAGGGACGTTGTGCCAACGGGCGGCGCTTCGGCGGGCGCCAGATTTTCTTGTGGCGGCGCTTCGGCGGCCGGTTCAGCCGGCGTCTCGGGCGGCGGCTGGGTGGGCGATTCCGTAGGCGCAGCCGTTGGCGTCGCCTGTTCCGGAACAGTCACCGGTGCGACGGTTGCCGGCTCGGTGGGCTGCAGCACCGATGTGGCAGTAACCTCAGGAGACCCGATGCGCGCAAGGCCAACAAAGCCAGGCGCGGCCAACACCCCGCCGGCGCCGAGCAGGATGCCTACCAGCACGCCCAACAGCAGCCATAGCCAGGAAGGCGCCCCGCGGGCTGGAAGCGGGGCAGGTGGTTCGGCCTGCGGCGTCGGAGACACGTGCGGCGGCGCAACACTATCTCTGCCCACGGGAGATACAGCAGCGGCGGAGCCAACTGCCGGCGCCATCGAGACCGGTTCAGAAGCCGGTGGTTTTTTGACCGGTGGCGGGGTAGCCGGAGCGACAGGTGCGACGGTTTCTCCATCCGGCTTGGCCAGCGGCGTCACAGCGAAAATATGACCGCAGGCGCTACAGAAGCGTGCGCCCGGCCGGTTGAAATGTCCACAGGCTGGGCATACTTGTTGTTGGTCGGCCATTGCTTTACTCCTCAATCTTGCTTTGCATCATTCTCTGCGCGCCTGTGCATCTCTGCGCCAAAGGCTATTTTGTCAGCTCAATTTTTGAGTCAGTTTGCGGGTCTCATAACGCAACTGCTTCGCACCACCAGATGACATCTGCCCTTGCCGTTCCAGATTCGTAATTTCGGACTGCATCGCGGCGGCCAGTTCGAATTCGCCATCAGCCAACAAGCGCGTGGCGGCGGCTTGCAACTTGCGCGTGGCGCCGGGAATGTCGCCGGCTGCCGCATCAGCCAGGGCGCGTGTCTGCAACTTGAACGTGCTCACGGTCTCCACCAGCTTCATGATACGCGGGTTAGGGATGGGCAGTGGCTTCCCCGGCGACGCCACGCGCACCAGAATATCGCTGCGCACCAGTGCCCGTTCGCCACCCTCTCCCGGAGGATCGCCCGTAACCAGCACCTGCGCCAGCCGGTAGTCTCCAGGTGGACGCGGCGGGAAGACAGCCTCGATCAGCATGGCAAGCGGCTGCTCCCGCTCCAGATTGCCAAGATTCACAGTCAGGCTGCAATCGTGCAAACCAGACAGGGACAGTTCCGACAGCACCGGTTGGGTGCGATGCACGCGCCGAATTTCGACGCCAGGCGTGAGCGCGATGCGAACATCTACCGACTTTGCCACTACGCGCTGCGCCGACTCCAACTCGGCAGCGAAGATTTGGGGAATCTCGGCAGGCTGAAAGACCAGATGCGCGTTGCCGCCACTCATCTCGGCCAGTTCGATGAGAAAACTTTCGTTGAAGGCAAGCCCCAGCCCGACGGTGCTCAACGCGATGCCATTGGCAGCGACTTGGGCCGCCACGTCCTTGGCTTGCTGTTCGTCGGCTACGAAACCGTCCGTTAACAGCAACAGCCGCGTCTGACGGTCGCCACCCTGTGCGCGTTGTGCTTCGACCAGCGCAGCCTTCAGGCCGGCTGCCAGCAGCGTATTATCACCCAATTTGCCGTCCGCCAATGCATCCAGGACGCTCAAGAGCTTGCGCTTGTCGGCCGCGCTGCGGTTGGAGACCAGTGTCTTTGCGCGCCCGGCAAAGGCAACCAGGGCAAAGCGGTCGTCGGGACTCAGCCGCTCGACTAATTGGCGCAATGCCTGCTGCACAAAATCCATATTGCAGACCGGCTCGGCGCGCGCCAGCAGATCCTCTGGCATGTGCAGTACGCGAAAGACCGGCACACCGTCGGCAATGGTCTCGACCAGCAGCCCGCGACGTTCCAACTCTTCGACCAGGCCATCCTCAAGCGATGGAATCAGCATCGATTCGCTGGCATCGACGACCAGCGCCAGGTTGACCGGCGTCCGCCGCAAAGACAACTGTGCATTAGGCGCAATTTCTAGCAGCAGATAGAGCAGGCGTGGCTCGTTGGCGGCGGGCAGCACCGGCATGTTGAGCGTGGTGGAGAGCAGGAAAGGTTCAGCCATAGAGCACCTTTATGGATTGCGTCTGTGCCAATAGAGCACACCAAAGCGAACAGCCAACAACGCGGCCGCGATCAGGAACAGGGCAACGAAGACTATGCCAAGGCCGACCACCGCTCCCAATAGTACTCTGCTCACCCATTCCAACAGGAGCAGCGCGGCGACCGCCGCGCCTGCGGCTAATGGCAGCGGCGTGTCGTTTTCGAGTTCAGCGAACGAAGGCAGTGCAAACGAGGCAAATGGCCGGCGCAACCAGTTTGGCAACTGGATGCGCGCCAACCTGCTACGCACGCGTATACTTGCACTCCTTGCCCAACCCGGCGGCTGCACGGAAGAACCAGGCAGCATTTGCTGCTGAAGATGGCCTTGCGCAGTACGCGTCAGAGAAACGGATTGATTAACGCCCTGGGAAAGCAGCGATTGTGCTTTTTGCGACACCGACTCTACGCGTGTCCGCTGCGCCATCAACGCCCACAGAGCAAAGCCAAGCGTGGTCGCGGTGATCAAAAAAATCATCCAATCGACAAATTCGCCTGGAAGGAAAAGATGTAGCGTAAGTCCCAGAAGAAGATAGAGCGGCAGAACAGTGGTCAGCAGAATTACGGTCATCCCGAAAAACAGTCGCCACGCCTGCGCTCGCGCCAACCCGACATTGTCCATCACCCATAACGCGCTGAGCGCGCCGGCCCAGCCTATCGCGATCGCCAGGATACCCCATAACAATCCATCGATGCCGGGAAAGGAGAGTTCAAGCCGGCCATACCCGCCAACCACGCTGTACGTTGCCGGTAGATAGCGCAGTTGGGTATAAACTCCTAGCGCAAAATAGATGCCAAGCCCCACAACCAGCGCCATGCGCACCGGTTCGAGCAGCCAGCGGACGCGCATCGCTAGAAAAGTATGGGTTTCTGTGGCGAGCAGCAGGCCAATCAGTGCTCCCCACCAGGGCGCAATGCCCCACCCGTTATCAGCAGGAATGATGATCCCGTACCAGCTCCCGACGATCATCAACCCCAGCGTACGCACAATTAGAAAGGTCTGGCTCCCGTCTAGCGTGGCGCCGCGCCAAAAACGCGCGAGCGGAGCAGAGGACATGGACAGCACCGGACTGGGCGCACCCGCGGCGCCGAACAAGAGACCGCCCAAGACGCCAAACAGCGGCGTCCAAATCAGCCAATGCAGATCGTTGCCATCGAGACGCACCGCTGCGCGCATCCCCAGAAGCGTACCGATTACCAAGCCGGCCACGCCCAATACAGCCAACTTCTTTATTCGCAGTTCACTTGGCCGCAGTTCGGCTGACAGATCGCGCCCATGATAGTAGCTCTCCATTTCATCCAGCCGCGGCGTCCAGCGTCGGCTGAAGTAGAGAGCGGCGCCTGCACTGCCAGCCAATCCAACGACAATCAGCGCCAGCCACAGCCAACCATTCATGTCGATTCGCATGATCAAACCAACTGGAAGAAGAAGCGCAACACCAACCGCCGCCGCCAATCCCAGGTAGCCGTAGCCTGTGAGAATGCCATAGGCAAGCCAGTTCTTGACGCGCGTTTCCCGGTCATACCAATCGCGGCGCACGCCAATGGTGGCGACAAGCTCCTGTATCTGGCCGCCCGCTTCGATGTGAATCATGCCCGACGAAATCTGGAAGGTGGGGTCGGTCACATTGGCCGTCACCTGGATGGCGACGCTGCCACCGCTTGGCACCGAGAACGTCTCGGCATCCAGGCTCAGCCACGGTTGGTCGGTGGAAAGCCGGCCTTGCAGCACACCGCCGCCGGTATTGCGAATCAGCAGCGGCGCCATCACCGGCTGCAAATGATCAGGGGTGACATCACCAAGCGCAAGGCGTCGTTTTGGTTCAATGCTCAATGCCGGCTGCCATGTCACTGCCGCTACGCCGGCGATGCTTTCCATGCCGCCGTTGGATCTGATCTCCAGGCAAGGCTGGTTGAGCGCTCCTTCTCCCAACGTCGCCGAATTGAGCGTCACCACCAAGTCGATCTCCTCAGTGGGCATGATACTGAAATCTTGGGGGCGAACCGTTGCCCAGCTTGCCTGCGGCGTCGCCCCGCCGTAGAGACAACCACGGCCGGCATTTTTGATCTTCAGAGTGGTCTGAACGCTGGCGCCTTTCTCAACCTGACCAAAGTCCAACGTGCGCGTGCTAACGGCGAGCGATGGCAGCGGAATGGTCGGATTGGCAGCGCGCAGAAATTCTTCCAATCCGGCCGACTGGTCGCCCCCGCGGATACGGATCGATTCGGCGCGCACCTTCAAATCGTGACGGTTCACTGAATCCAGCCAAGCTTCGAAGTGACCGGCATAGAGGTGGTAGATGCCATCCTGCCAATGCTGGTCGCAAAGCAACGCCAGTGCATCGGCATCCAGCGCCGAAGGCCCCGAACGGAAGGTAAAAGGCTTCGCACCGCTGGCAACAGGTGCAAATTGCGGGCGCAGCATGACCTCAAGCTCGTCGCGCACTTGGCCGGCCGGCGGGCGATCGGCAACTCGCATCGCCACCATGCGGCCGATCAATTGTTCCAGCTCGGGGCGGACTGCGGGCAGAAAAGCACTGAGCGGTGGGAAATCAAAGGAGTTTTCGCTACGCGGGTCGCGACCGCTCAACAGATGATGCAGCGTAGCGCCCAGTGCATAGACATCGGTGCGCGGCTCCACTTGGTTGGTGTATTGTTCCATCGGCGCATAGCCGGGCGTACCCAGCGGCGCCGACAGCGTACCGGTCATCCCGGACGCAACATTTTCTTTGGCCAGCCCAAAGTCGACGAGCTTGACCTTGTTCTGATCCTGGTCGACGATGATGTTAGCCGGCTTGATGTCACGGTGAATGACGGGGGGTGACTGACGGGCAAGATAGACCAATATGTTCGCCAACTGCAAGCCGTAATCAAGCACTTCATCCAGTGGCAACTTGCCCCCTAGCCGTGCGAGGCGGTCTTCAAGGTTCTCGCCCTCAACAAACTCCATGACCAGGTAATACTTGCCGCTCTCGATAAAATATTCATAGATCTGCGGCGCGCCATCAAAGCGCAACGTAGCCAGGACGCGTGCCTCGCGCTCGAAGTCCTTTTCTGCCTTGAGCTTTTCGGACGGATTGGTGTAATAAGGCAGCATCTCCTTGACAACGCAGCGTCGATTGAACGCATTTTGGTCCTGCGCCAGGTAGACTGCACCCATCCCCCCTTGACCCAACAGGCGAACGATAGTGTAGCGCATGTGCAGTGCTGTTTGTGTTGCCAACACACCAAGTTGGGACGCACCGGCCGGC